>NZ_JBCEWQ010000007.1:0-129959 GCF_038448545.1 Streptomyces sp. CLV115 | reverse complement strand
GGAGGGAGGGATCGAGGGCGACGCAGGAGCGGCCGGCCCGCCACACGCCCAGGAAGGCGGCAACCGTGCGCTCGTCGCGCCCGAGACAGATGCCGGTTCTGCCCCACTCGGTGCTCGGGAGGAGCGCGCTGATCCGCGCGGCGAGAGCGAGCAGCTCCCGGTAACTCGTCCTGCGCTCGCCCGCGATCACGGCCGTGGCCTCGGGGTGGTGCGCGGCTTGGCGGGCCACCAGGTCGTGGACCGTGCGGGGAGGAAAACACTCCGCGGTCCGTGGTTGCTGCGGAGAATCGAGCGGCATGGGATGGCTCCAGATCTTCGAGAGCGCCGCGGGGCTGGGACGCCCGTGACGCGTGAGGACACGCCCCATGAGTGAGGGGGCGTCTCGGACGGACGGAGAAGTGGGAAGGACCGGGTGCATGGCACCCCGGTGAGACCGACCGTGCGGTCAGTGGGTCCGGTCGTGGGACTCGCTCGCGACGGCACGGGTGTCCCGTTCCCGCAGCAGGGCCGCGAGCAGGGGCCGTTCACCCGGTGCGGGGGAGGGGGCGGCGGGCGCGGCCGGCCCGGCGCCGAGCTGCTGTTCGGCGCGTGATCGCAGCCCCGCCCGGTCCAGCTTGCCGCTGCCGGTCTGGGGGACTTCGTCGAGCATCAGGTAGTGCCCGGGTACGTACGCGGAGGGGAGGGCGGAGGCGAGGTGCGTGCGCAGGGCGGCGGAGAGCTCGCTAGGGGAGCTACCGGCCTCGGCCGTGCGGATCCAGGCCACGAGTGCGGTGTCCGCCCCGAGCCGGACCGCCACCACCACGGCGTCGTTCACCAGGGGGTGGGCGCGCAGCCGGTGCTCGACCTCCTGCGGCTCGATGCGCTGCCCCCGGATCTTCACCTGGTCGTCGGTCCGTCCCAGGTACTCCAGGTTCCCGTCGATCAGGCGTACCCGGTCGCCGGTCCGGTAGAGCCGGTCCACGGAGGACCCCGGTGGTGCGGGCACGAAGGCGCGGGCGGTCCGTTCGGGATCGTTGAGGTAGCCCAGGGCCAGTGGTGTGCCCCCGATGCACAACTCCCCTTCGTCGCCGTCGAGAACCGGCGAGCCGTCCTGGCCGACCACGAGCAGCACACAGTTGTCGATCGGACGGCCGATGGGCACGCGGTCGATCTGCTGCGCCGAGGCGGGGCTGGTCCAGTGGCTGACCTCGATGGCGGCCTCGGTGGGACCGTAGAGATTGTGCAGGGTGGCGGAGAGGGTCTCCACGCACGCGCGCGCCACTTCGACCGGCAGCGGTTCACCGCTGCAGAAGACGTGCCGGAGCGAGGTGCACCGTGCCGCATCGCGGTGGCGGAGGAACTCGCGGAGCATGGTGGGGACGAAATGGCAGAGCGTGATGCCCTGTTCGCGGATGGCGTGTGCCACGAGTCCGGGCTCGCGATGCTCCTCGGGCGGCAGCAGGACGCAGGTGCCGCCGGAGATGAGGGGAAGCCACAGTTCCCACCCGGAGACGTCGAAGGTGACGGGTGTCTTCTGCAGGACGCGGTCGTCCGGGCCGACCCCGTAGGCGTCGCGCATCCACACGAGCCGGTTGGCGAGGGCGGTGCTCGGCAGCACGACTCCCTTGGGTGTGCCGGTGGATCCCGACGTGAACAGCACATAGACGGGCTGCGCGTCGGAGACCGGCGGTAAGGAGTCCCATTCCGCTTCTCCGGCCGCCGGGCCCCCGAAGCGCGCGGGCAACGTGAGCGTACGCAGCCCCTGCGCGGCCAACCGGTCCTGTGTCGTGTCGGCGACGAGGGCCAGGGTGCTGCCCGACACGTCGAGTACGCGCCGCAGCCGGTCCGGGGGATCGTCCGCGTCCAGCGGGAGGTAGGGAAGCCCTGCCTTCAGGATGCCGAGCAGGGCCACCGGCAACCGGACACTCCGCGGAACGGCCACGGCCACGGGCAGTCCCGGCGTCACTGTGGCTCGCAGTGTACGGGCGATCTCGTCCGACCACGCTTCGAGTTGTGCGTATGTCAGCCGCTCGTCGCCGCACTCGACGGCGACGGCCGCGGGCCGCGTCCGAGATACTTCTCTGATCAGCCCCGGGAGTCCTGCGGGGAAGGAACACACTGTCCGCCGACCGGATAACTCGGCTGTCGACAGGTCCTGTTGGGGGCGCACATCCGCTCCACTCATTTGTGACTGTTTCGGCGTGAACTTATAGAGGTTGTGGAGCACAACACAAGATTCCTTGATGCCATGCTGACGCTTCCTTCCCGTTCGGGGAGGAACGCGCAGGTGAGCGCCGGGAGGCGCAGTGTCCTGGCCCGGTGCCGAGCGCGAAGCCCACTGGTTCGGATCGTGGGCTGCCGTGGCACTGGAGCCTGCGTGAGAGGAGACGGAGGCATCCGCGGTGAGGTTGCACAACCATCCGAAAAATCTTCCTGAAGCATCCAGCGACCTCGTGGCGCGGCACCCTGTGCGGAAAACAGGCGGGACGGTGTGCGGATTCCGGTACCGGGCACAGGACTTGGCCCCGACCGCTGCGACGACGAGCGCGCGAAGGGCGCCCGACCGGTGGCGAACCAGGTCAGGCGCCCTTTGTCATGCATCGGGAAGAAGCCCGTCGTCTTCGGACAGTACGCCGATGCGGCTTCCGGTCCGTCGGGCCGGGGTCCGGCCGACGGCTCTACCGCGTTGTCGGCGGAGGGGCGGCCGCCCAGGAAGGGGCGACCTCCTTGTCGGAGTCGAGCACGTTCTCACCGTAGAGGTCCTCCAGCCAATTGGTCTGGTAGATGGTGTCGAGGTAGCGCTCACCGAGGTCGGGACCAATGGCCACCGCGGTGAGTTCGCTCGCGTCGTGCCGTGCCAACCACTGCGTCGCGCCACTGATCACCGTGCCGGTGGAGCCGCCGAACAGGAAGCCGCGCCTGGCCAGACGATGGCAGGCACGTACGGTGTCCGCCTCCTCGACAAGAATCACCTCATCGACATAGGACTCGTCGAGCAGCGGCGGGCGCACGCTCATGCCCAGGCCGGGAATCATCCTGGGGCCCGCCGAACCGCCGAAGGACACCGAGCCGACGCTGTCCACCGCGATGATCCGCACCGGCCGGTGCCATCCCCGGAAGTAGCGCGCACAGCCCATCAGGGTTCCGGTGGTACCGGCTCCGACGAACAGCACGTCCAGCCGCGGGAACTGCCGGGCGACCTCCGGCGCGGTCGTACGGTAGTGCGCCTTCCAGTTGCTCGGATTGGTGTACTGGCTGAGCCACACGTATCGGTCGTCTGAGGCGCACAGCTCGCGGAGGTAGTCGAGCCGCGCGCCGAGAAAGCCGGTGTCCGCTCGCGGCTCGGCGAGCACATGCACCTTGCTGCCCAACGCCTCCATCATCATTCTGTTCGACAGATTGCCTCGGGAGTCCGTCACACACAGGAACTGGTAGCCCTTGCTCGCCGCGATCACGCTCAGCGCCACGCCGAGGTTTCCGGACGAGGACTCGACCAGGATCGACTCCGGTGTCAGGATTCCGTCCCGCTCAGCGGCCTCAACCATCGCGGTCGCGGCCTTCAGCTTGATCGAGCCGGCGAAGTTGAAGCCCTCACACTTCAGGAAGAGCGAATGCCCGAAGATCGACCGGAGGTCGACATAGAGATTCTCTTCGTTGAAGTCGTAGGGAGTGGAAATGACGGGCACCATGGTCTCCTCTGTCGGGAACAGAGCACTTTCGGAGTCGTCCGGCCGGGTGCGGGCTCCTCGCCCGTGCGGGCGAGCCCCCGTCTCCGGCCGGCGGGACAGGGCCCTGTGTCAGCGGCCGCCCTCCCGTGCGTCAGGACCTGCTGCGTACGCGACTGGTCTGCCCTTGCGGGCTCAGCCTCGAAGGAGCCGCCTGCGCACTCGCCGGCTCATCCGTACCGGCTCGTTTCGTGGAAGAAGTCGTCGACGACGTGCAACTCTCCGGAGCGGGCCAGCTCGGTGTACACGTACTTGCCCACCGCGAGGTCGAGCACCCCGAGACCGAAGGGCGAGAACACCACCGGCCGGTCCTTCGGCACCTTCACCCGTCCGGCCATCACATCGTCCAACGTGCCGTGAAGGAAGTCCCGGTTGCCCGTGAGCTGCTCGGCCAGATGCGGGGACGTGTCGGCCTTGAGGCAGTGCTCGACGTCATCGACGATGTTGGTCGAGGCGAGCAGGATCTCCGGCGCGAGGTCGCGCAGCGACACATGCAGCACCAGTGGATTGTGTGCGAACCACGACAGGTCACTGACGTGCGGTTGACCGGCGACCGTGGCGAAGACGACCATGTCGCTGTTTCGGATCAACTGCTCGGCGCTGTCGTGCACGGTGATCCGGCCGGCGGTGTCCGACTGTTCCAGATAGCACCGGAAGCCCGCCGCGCTCTCGGCGGACAGGTCGTGTACGCCGACCTCGTCGAACGACCAGCCGGTGCCGACCAGGAAGGAGTGGATGTAGCGGGCGATCAGGCCCACCCCGAAGAACCCGACACGTGTCGGTCGCGGCCGGTCGCGGCTGAGCCAGTCGGCCGCCGACGCCGCCGAAGCGGCCGTCCGGGTGGCACTGATGATCGAACTCTCCAGACAGGCGAACGGGTAGCCCGTGTCGGGGTCATTGAGGATCAGCACCGCCGATGCCCTCGGGACGCCTGCCGTCACGTTGTCCGGGAAGCTGGAGATCCACTTCAGGCCGTCCACCCGTGCCTTCCCGCCGATCGAGGCGGGCAGCGCGATGATCCGGGAGGACGGACGGTCGGGGAAACGAAGGAAGTACGACGGCGGGTTCACCGAATCACCGTCGCCGTGCAGCCGGTAGGTGGCCTCGACCAGCTCCGTGATCCGCTTCTCGCACCTGTGCAGTGTGCGCTGGACCTGGGCGCCGGAGATCACCGCGAACGGTGGAACGGTGATCGCAGGGACTGTCGCGGGCCCGCTCGTGGTGGCGTCGACGGTGCTCATCGTGTGGTCACCTTCACGGTCGGCGAGCAGTTGTCCAGACGTACCGGATCGGCCATGGCGACAAGCACCTCACGCGGTCCCTCGAAGGGCTCCCTGCTGTGTGCGGTACGGATGTTGTCGACGATCATCAGGTCGCCGGCCTGCCAGGGTTCACGAGCGGTGTTCGCCTCGTAGACGCTGTTGAGCAGCTGCACGACGTCCTCGCCGATCGGGTCACCGTTGCCGAAGCGGGTGTTGAACGGCAGCCCGTCGGCGCCGTAGACGTCCACCAGGTACTCGTGCACCTCGGGGGCCATCGTCCACTCGTTGAGGAACGCGATCTGGTTGAACCAGCAGCGTCGGCCGGTGACCGGGTGGCGCACCACGGCGCTGCGGTGCTGTCTGGTACGGAGACCACCGTCGGGCTGCCACTCGAACGTGATCGCGTTTGCGCGGCAGTAGCGCTCGACGGCGCCCCGGTCCTCGGTGCCGAAGGCCTCGGCGACGGACGCGCCGATCTCGTCGTTGTAGGTGCGGGTCAGCAGCCAGCCCTCGCGCTCGAACCGTTCGGTCAACCCGGTGGGCAGCGCGTCGAGCACGGTCGGGGAGTCGGCCACCGCGGTCGCTCCGCCGCCGGTCGGCGCGGTGAGACAGGCGAACATCATCAGGCCGGGGAACTCAAGCGTGTAGCTCAGTTCGTGGTGCATGCACATCGGCTGGTTCGACGGCCACTTCGATGAGGAGTACACCCCGTCGGAGTAGGTCTGCCGGGGCGCGAAGGCCTCCTGCTCGGTCATCAGACCGCTGGCCAGCTTCGAGAAGACGGCTGCGGTCCCGGTCGCGTCGCGCAGCCCGAGGCCACGGACCAGGACCGAACCGTGTTCGGCGACGACTGCGCGCAGTGTCTCCCGGTGCTCGGCCGCCCAGGCCGGTGCGTCACCGGTGACCTCGGCCCTCAGCCGCGGTGGTTTGCCGGATTCCAGTTCCACGTCGACCAGCGAAGCCGTGGGTGTGGACGACATCTCGATCTCCTTTCGACCGATGCTCAGGAAGAAGCGAACAGATCGGTGGCCTGCAGAACAGCCTTGGCTGCCTCGGCCGGACGGGTACGCAGGAAGAAGTGGCCGCCCTCGGCGAGCTCGTGCAGGCCGACGTGTTCGGCCAGGAGCTGCCAGTCGAGGTACTGGCGCCGGTAGTCCGCCGTGTACGGGTCGTCCGCGGCGACGACCACGGTGACCGGCACGGACAGCTTCTGCGCGGGCGGGCTCTCCAGGGCATCGATGAAGTAGCGGTGGGCGGACACGCAGTCGTGCCGGTAGGCGGCGCCGACGTGCTCGGCGTGCTGCGGACCCGGCGCACCGAGGGAGCCGCAGTCGCCGTCCGTGCTCAGGTCCGCGGCGATCTCGGCGTCGCTGCGCCCGGTCAGCTCGGCGATGGCGGCGCGCCGGCCTGCGGCGTCACCGAGCAGTTGCGCGCCGAGGAACACCCGTTGGACGTCCACCCCGTGCTCCCGCAGTCTTCTCGCGGTCTCCACGGCCAACGCGACGCCCGAGGAGTGACCCCACAGCAGGACACTGGTCAGACCACGCCCGGTGATCTCGTCGACGACCTGCTCGACCACCTGAGTCATCGGCGCGAGCGGCTCGCTCCCGGCGGCCACGTCGTGACCGGGCAGCTCGACGGCGTAGACCGCCGGTCCACCGTCCGGAAGTGCCCCGGCCATCGGCTGGAAGTTCACCGCGTTGCCGCCGGCGTGGGGGAAGCACACCAGGGCTGAGATCTGCGCACCGTCCGATGCCGACAGCGGCTGAAGCAGCCCGGCACGCCGCCCGGATCTGTCGTCGACCAGCCTGGCCAGATCCGCGAGGACCGGGTGACGGGTGACATCCTTGAGGGACACCGCGCGGTCCAGGACGATGGCCAGTTTCACGGCCGACAGCGACGTACCGCCCCGGTCGAAGAAGTGGTCCCGCCGCCCGATCCGGTCCTGCGGGATGCCGAGCACCTTCGCCCACGCGGCCGCCAGCTGCGCTTCGGCCGGCGTTTCCGGCGCACAGAAGCCGTCCGGGACGACATCGAGTTCTCCGGCGAGTGCCTGCAGAGTTTTTCTGTCGATCTTGCTGTTGGCCGTCAGCGGCAGGGTATCCCGCCAGTGAAGGGCCGACGGGACCATGTACGCGGGCAGCGACTCACCGAGCCGGGCCAGCACCACGTCCACATCGAGCGGCCGCCGACCGGAGCAGAACGCCACCAGGTGCTTGCTCTGGTCGGCCCGCTCGGTGATCACGACCGCACCGTCGCGAACACCGGGCACCTGCAGCAAGGCGTTCTCGATCTCACCGATCTCGATCCGGAATCCACGGATCTTCACCTGGGTGTCGCGCCGGCCGAGGAATTCCAGCTTTCCCCCGGGCGTCCAGCGGCCGTAGTCGCCGCCCCGGTAGAGCCGGACGCCCGCACGGTGCGGATCGTCCAGGTAGGCCTGCCGGGTGAGCTCGGGGTCGTTGACGTATCCGCGGCCGACGCAGACGCCGGAGAAGACGATCAGACCGGGGGCTCCGAGCGGCACCGGGATCAGGTGCTCGTCGACGACATAGACGTGCACGTTGTTGACCGCGGGCCCCAGCAGGACCCGGTCTCCGTCGGGCGCGCGGTCCATGACCTCGTGGTTGGTGTCGTCCGAGGTCTCGGTCAGCCCGTAGGCGTTGACCAGCTTGATCCCGGGCTGGGCGGCGAACCAGCGCTGCACGAGCTCCTTCTTCAGCGCCTCGCCCGTGACCGACACGCACCGCAGGTCCGGCAGCTCGCGGGGGTGCTGATTCAGCCAGGACACCACCACGTCCAGGTAGGAGGGCACGATCTGGAGGACGGAGACCCGTTCGTCGATGATCTTGTCGACGAACCGCTCGACATTCAGGATCACTTCCTGCTCCACCAGCAGGGTCCGTCCCCCGACCAGCAGCCCGGACATCAGCTGCCAGAGCGAGATGTCGAAGCATTGGGGTGCGGTCTGGGCGACCACCTGTCCCTCGCCGATCTCCAGGTCGTCGATCTTGGCGTAGAGGTGGTTCAGCATGCCCGCGTGCTCGCACATCGCGCCCTTGGGCTCACCTGTGGAGCCGGAAGTGAAGTAGATGTAGGCGAGTTGGTCCGGTGCGACGCGGACGGCCAGATCACCGTCGGCATGGTCTTCCTCGTAGGCCGCGCCGACCAGGAGCTTCTGGACCCCGGGCAGCGCGCCGAGGGCCTGGTCGAGCGTGGCGGTGCTGCCGGGCTCGGTCAGCACGAGCTCGCATGCGGCACGGGAGAGAATGGTGGCGATCCGGTCGGCCGGGAAATGAGGCTCGACGGGCAGGTACACGCCGCCGGCCTTGAAGACCGCGAGGACGGCGACCATCCAGTCCAGGTTGCGCTCGGTCACCACCGCGACGACACCCTCGGGGCGCAGCCCCCGAGCCAGCAGGGCTCGGCCCACCCGGTTGGCGCGCGCGTTGAGTTCTCGGTACGTCAGTTGCAGATCGCCGTGCACCGCGGCGACGTCGTCCGGGTGTGACGCCACCCGCTGCTCGAACAGTTCGTGGAACCTGTGGGCCGGCAGTTCCCGGTGCGGTCCGGCGAGTCCTTCGAGCTGGAAGTGGAGTTCCTCGGGGGAGAGCAGGCTCTGCCGCTCGTGCTCGGCGTCCGGATCGGCGACGATCAGCGCCAGTGCGGCGAGGTGGTAGCCGGCGATCCTGACGGCACAGTCCTCGTCCAGTACGTCGGTCCGATACCGCAGGCGCAGCGCAAGGCGGCCGCCGCGGTGCGCGAACCCCACCCGCAAGGCGGTGTCGCCGGTGACTTCGCCGCCCATGCCGTGCGGATCGAACACGACCTCGACCGGCGGCTCGGCCAGGCCCAGTTCGCACCTGAGCTCATCGACCGGGAAGTCCTGGTGCGACAGCAGATCCGACGCGGCCCGATGCGCCTCCAGCAGCAGCGTCCGCCACGAGCCGGACCCGGTCGTCAGCCGGCAGAGCAGCGGCCGGCCGCTTCTCGCCCCGGCATGTCCGGTCGTGACCTCGTGCTCGCCGGAGAGCGCGGCGAGCACCTTGGCGTGTGCTGCCAGCAGTACCGAGTCGAGCGGCACCGCCAGGTCCTCGGCCAGCCGGCCCAACGCCGCCACGACGTCGTCCGGGACCGGCACCTCGTGCTCGCCGACACCCTTCACCGGATTGAGCGTCCACCGCGGGATCTCGGTGATTCCACCGGCGGCGAGCACATCGCGCCAGAATTCCCGGTCGGCCTTCACTTGCGTTTCCATCAGGCCGTCTCACTCCATTCGCCTCAGCTACCGTGCTTTGTCGCGCCGACGAGGGCCGGGCCGCTACCGCTTCCGCGTCAGCGCCTCCGGTTGATGGGGGGCCTCGCGCATCTCCGCGGCGGGGTTTCCTCCCCAGCGTGCGTACGGGGGGACCTCTTCGCCCTTCATCAGGAAGGAGTCGGGTGCGAGCACCGCGTCGGCGCCCATCGTCACGCCGTAATGGACGTGGGCTCCCACACCGACGGTGCAGCCGGATTCGAGCGTGCTGCGATCCGATTTGAAGGTGCCGTCCTCCTGCGAGTGGCACTGGACCTTGCTTCCCGCATTGAGCGTGCAGTCATTTCCGATGGTGGTGAGCGTGCGCTCCGTCATGTAGCAGCCGTCATCGAAGACCCTGCTGCCGATCCGAACCCCCAGCATTCGCCAGATCACGTTCTTGAAAGGTGTTCCGTTGAAGATGTTGAGGTAGGTGTCCGGCACCTTCCAGAGGCGCTCGTGCCACCAGAAGTAGGGCTCGTAGATGGAGCACACCTGTGGTTGCAGCGTGCGGAATGCCGCGATGCCGCGCTCCACCAGTACGAAGTAGACAGCGGTGAATCCGAGGCTGAACACCAGGAACGCGGCGATCACCACATGCCCGAACGAGTCGTACAGTTCGGCGTTCGCCAGCCCGAGCAGCGCGAGAACGAAGAAGTGCAGCCACCGCACGAGGAGGAAGAAGCTCATCGAGCGGATGTTGTAGCGGTTCTTCGCAGCGAGGCTGCGGCGCAACTCGTCGCCGGTGCGCAGATGGTCGAACCGGGAATCGCGCTCGACCGACCGGGGAATCTCGAAGCACGGCGAGCCGAGCAGGCCCACCCCCTCGCGCACCTCGCCTTCCAGCGGAACCATCACCTTCGTCGCGAGGAGACAGTTCTCACCCGTTCTGGCCCCGGAGGGAAAGGCGATGTTGTTCCCGAGGAAGTTGTACGACCCGATCGAGGCCCGGGACACCCGGAAGGACGTGCTCGAATAGTCGGCGTTGATGACGGAGAGCCCGTCGGCGACCATCGTTCCGCTCCCGACCGAGCACAGAAACGGCGTCTCGTGCTGCACTTCCGTGCCGAAGTTCGACCCGGTCTGCTCTACCCGGGACAAGTCGTACCCGATGCCGCGCAAGTAGTGGACGATGTAGGAACTGTCACCGAACAGCCATGTGAAGAACTTGATGTTGGTCATGCGCCCGATCGCCCGGTGCACCGAGTAGTGAAACCCGTACAGCGGATAGACCTTGTCCGGCTCGACGACCAGGTTCAGCAGACGTGGAACGGTGAACAGCACGGCCAGGCCCACGAAGACGAAGCCGAAGAAGAGCAGCAGGGAAAGGACCAGCGCGTCGACGTAGAGATCCGGCGACGTGAGCCCTCCCGTGCCCGGCCCCAGCCGGTCGTGCAGCGCCGGAACCAGGGCTACCAGCATGTACGCGCCCCCGACGGCCAGTGGCACGTAGAGGAAGAACAACTGGAGCACGGTGACGAGAGCGAAGCCGGCCCGGCGCAGAGTGCCGCATACGGCCGGTTCGACCCTCAGGTAGTCGTGCTGTGTGGGCTGCGCCGGGGAGCCGTGCCGGTGCTGACCGTCCGGCACCGCCTGGCCGCTGTACAGCGTGGACGTGTGGCCGAGTTGAGCCCCGTCGCCCATCGACACGTCGATGTCGAGCACGGTCTTCTCGCCGATGAACACGTTTTGGCCCAGAGTGACCCGGCCGGTCTGGATACGGCCGGCGTGCGCCCGGTAGCAGAGGAAGAACGAGTCCTTGCGGATCACTGTGCCGGCGCCGACGGTGAGCAGGTCGGGGCAGACCGGAACGTTGCGGGAGAGGATCGTGACCCCTTTGCCGATCCGAGCCCCCAGCGCTCGCAGGTACAGCACGTACAAGGGATTGCCGACGAAGAAGATCATCGGGTTGGCGTGGATCAGCACCTTGACGGTCCAGAAGCGCAGATAGGTCAGACCCCAGACCGGGAACTCACATGGTTTGAACCGACCGATGAGGAGCCATTTCGCCGCGACGGGGAAGGTGCACAGAGCGACGAAGCCGATGCCTCCGAAGACGAACGACCGCAGATAGACATCGATCACACCCGATCCGGCGGAGACCCATGAGTAGCCTCGGTCGGCGAAGAGTCCGGCGAGGAAGGAATACCCCAGGAAGAGCAGGAACTGGAGGGCTCCGCAGAGGGCGTAACGCATTGTGCGGGCCGGGGCCACCACTCCGGTCGGCACCGGGACCGACGGTTCGACGGGCGCGGAATTCGCGAGCCCCGTCGCCAGGCTGCGGATCGTCGGGTGCCGGTAGATGTCCTTCATCGACGCCGAGGGAAGGTCTTCCCGCTTCCTGACTCGTGCGCAGAAATGGGCCATTACCAATGAGTTGGCGCCGAGGTCGTCGAAGAAGTGGCTGTCGACGGACACCCGTTCGACGCACATGACGTCAGCCAGCACTTCGGCGAGGCTCTTCTCGATGCCGGTCTCCGGGCCGCTGTACTTGCGGGTGCCGATCGCGGATTCATCCGGCCCGGGAGTCAGGACGTCGAGGGGTTGGTCCTCCATGCGAGCTCCTTGAGGAACTTTCCGAGCGCCGTTTCATTGTGGTCGGCGCCCTGTACTCGCGTTTTCGATGGCCGGAGCGAGTGGTCCGGAAACCACGAGATCGGGATCTGCTGTCCATATCCCAAACCGCTGCCTCAGTCTTAGCCGTCCACCGCCGGGCTGCCACTCGGACTCGCTCGCTCTGCTCTGGCAGTGGCTGTCCCGGTTTGCTCCCCGGCCGTGATCCTGCCTGGCGGGGCGGCGACCCCTCTGGCGGACAGGCGTGGTTTTGATCGAGGACCCGTCTACCAGGCGTTTCGTCGTTCCGTTCAGCCTTCACTCATCAGCAGCCCCTTTCTGGTGCCGGGCAGGAAAGGGCTCAGTGACGGCACCCGGGCGTCTCGCAGCTGTGGGGCGGCGCAGCGAAGCCCGCGCGCTTCGCAGCGGTGGCACGGCGGCACACACGGTAGTGGCCGTCCGATGTCACTCCATCAGCGCGATGTGTTCGCCCGCCAGCGGAGTGATCGTGGTGACCCCGGACGGCGGGTGAAGCCCCGCTGACCGGCCTGCTGCCGGCCCGGACCGCAGTCCGAAGAACCCCCGCCGCAGCCGCGCGAAGTCCCGGTCCGGAGCGCGGGGACTGATCAGGGGACACGGTTCATCCGGTGGGTTCCGGCCGGTGGTGTGCCAGGGCCCGCGCCACCAGAGCGGCGGGCTCGGGGTGTGCCTGCAGCGCCTTCAGGATCAGCAGCCACCACAGGTGCAGCCGGTCGGAGAGATCCTCGTGCTCCGCCGTCTCCTCGGTGAGGTCGTACAGCCCGAAGAACGCGCACACCAGGGTCGTGGCGGTGCTCGACGGCTCGACCTCGTCGGCCAGTTCGCCCCCGGCGCGGGCCTCGGCCAGAAGGTGCGTGACGGCAGCGGTCCAGACGGCGAAGGGTGTGGGTATGGCGACGTCGATGGTGCGGCGCTCGGCCCACAGACGCGCGCCGGCCCGGGCCATGACGTCGTCGCGCAGTGCCTCGGCGACATCGAAGCTGAGAGCGACCAGCTTCTCCAGAGGGGGGATCCCGGGGGCGGCATAGCGGTCGGTCAACAACGGCCAGGATGCGAACTGTTCCCGCACGACCGCCAGCGCGAGTCTCTCCTTGCTGGAGTAGTGGAAGTAGACGGCTCCGCTGGTGCGCCCCGAGAGTTCGCTGATCTCATTGATGCTGGTCCGTGCATACCCCTGTTCAACGAAAAGATGTGCTGCGGCTTCCAGTAGAGACTTTCGGGTCGCGCGTGCCCTGTCCTGCATGCGTGTTCTGCCTTCGTTCGTCTGTACCCATTTTTTGATCCGGGAAAGTCGTGCGCCGTCGGCGCACTGGCGGCGCTCGGTGCCGTTAATGCGTGGAGATTATTATTGTTCTTGGGGTGCGAGCGGGTCCGGTCAATGGTGGAAATCGGCGCCTCTTCGCGCTCTCCGGAGGGTTGGCGCCTGCGGCCAAATACCTTGCATCTCAACGGAGTTGCTGTGCTGGGGAAGCCTCGTTCGCCCGTCGCCGACTGTCGCGCGCGCTTCGCGATTACTTGGTAACGAGCGTGCCGTCAAACACTCGAAATGATGATTGCGTCCGTTCGGCCGGAAAAATATCGTAGTCACCACGATGTTTCTCGGGTCATCCACAGAGCCCGGACGATGTCCATCGTCGGCGGGCCCGGAGGCGAAGCATCGGCCTTCATGCGTGGTCGATCGGGGCTCGTTCGACAGCGCACCTTCTGCGGCCGAGCGGGCCTCTCCGCAGTCCCCTGCTCCGTACTGCGAGCACTGACGACGCGGGGCGGCGCGCTCCTCGAGAACGGCAGGCAAATGACATCTCGTCACATCTTCACCTGGTCCCCGGCTGCCATCGTCTTCGACTGCGACGGAACCCTGGTGGACACCGAACGACACTGGCAGGACGCGCGCATCCGGACCTTCGGAGAGTTCGGGCTGAAGCCCCGCCCCGGCTTCGCCGAGCGGGCGAAGGGCGTGCACTACACAGAGTGCGGCAGTCTCATGGCCAGAGAGGCCGGGAAGCCGCAGCTCACCGAAGACATGACGCACGCACTCCTGAGAAACTTCATGGCGCTCGTCGCCGAAGACCCCGTGACCATGCCGGGTGCGGCGGCACTGGTCCGCCTCGCCGCCCGCAATCTCCCGCTCGCGGTCGCCAGCAACTGCCCGTTGGACGTGGTCGAGACCTGCCTCGCCCGGGTCGGACTGCTCGGCTACTTCACCCATGTCGTCGTCGCGGGTGACGGACTGCTGCCGAAACCCCATCCCGACGTCTACGCCACCGCGGTCCGTCTGTGCAATGTGCGGCCGGACGAAGCGATGGCTGTGGAGGACTCGGTCACCGGCGTCGAGTCGGCCCGGAGAGCCGGCATGCGCGTGCTCGGCGTGGGACCTCGGCCGACCGAGGGGGGAGCTGACCGGGCCGACCTGTGGCTGCGCACCCTGGCTGATCCGGAGCTCCAGGAATGGGCCCGTACCTGGGCGGAGGAGACCGACTAGGGCCTCTCGTGCTCCAGCAGTACTCCGGCGTATGGCCTGGCCAAGGGCTTGGGTGTGGACGTGCAGCCGGGTGGGGCAGTCCTTGTCGGCCCGCCTCATGAACAGGTGGCCGCCCTGCTCGCAGCGTACGGCGTGGCAGTCGCCGTCCGGAGACCCCCGGAGGCCGGACGGTGATTCGCGGCCCGGGTGCCCGGGAGCGACTCCCGTGCCGGTTGCCTGGAGGGCGACGTAGCCTCCAGGCAACCGGCTTCAGGCTCTAGAAGAACCCGAGTTTCTGAGGGCTGTAGGAGCAGAGGATGTTCTTCGTCTGCTGGTAGTGCTCCAGCATCATCTTGTGGTTCTCCCGGCCGATCCCGGACTGCTTGTAACCGCCGAACGCCGCGTGCGCCGGATACGCGTGGTAGCAGTTCGTCCAGACCCGGCCCGCCTGGATGGCGCGGCCCGCACGGTACGCGGTGTTCATGTCGCGGGTCCACACACCGGCCCCGAGGCCGTACAGCGTGTCGTTCGCGGTCCTGATGGCGTCGTCGAAGTCGGAGAAGGACGCGACCGCCACGACCGGGCCGAAGATCTCCTCCTGGAAGACCCGCATCCGGTTGTCGCCCTCGAAGACGGTCGGCTGGACGTAGAAGCCGCCCGCCAACTCCCCGTCGTAGTCGATCCGTTCTCCACCCGTGAGGACCTTTGCACCTTCCTGCAGGCCGATGTCCAGGTACGAGAGGATCTTCTTCAGCTGTTCGTCGGAGGCCTGCGCGCCGATCATCGTGTCCGTGTCCAGCGGGTGTCCGGGCACGATCCGCTCGGTGCGGGCGATGCCCGCCTCCAGGAATTCGCCGTACATCCCGCGCTGGACCAGCGCGCGTGACGGGCAGGTGCAGACCTCGCCCTGGTTGAGGGCGAACATGGTGAAGCCTTCGAGGGCCTTGTCGCGGAAGTCGTCGTCCGCGTTCCACACGTCGTCGAAGAAGATGTTCGGCGACTTGCCGCCGAGTTCCAGGGTCACCGGCCTGAGGTTCTCGGAGGCGTACTGCATGATCAGCCGCCCCGTCGTGGTCTCACCGGTGAAGGCGATCTTCGCGACGCGCGGGCTGGAGGCGAGGGGCTTGCCGGCCTCCGTCCCGAAGCCGTTCACGATGTTGACGACGCCCGGCGGGAGCAGGTCGGCGACCAGCTTCAGCCATACGTGGATGGAGGCCGGGGTCTGCTCGGCCGGCTTCAGGACCACCGCGTTGCCCGCCGCGAGCGCCGGGGCCAGCTTCCACGTGGCCATCAGGATCGGGAAGTTCCACGGGATGATCTGTGCGACGACCCCGAGCGGCTCATGGAAGTGGTACGCGACCGTGTCGTCGTCGATCTCGCTCAGCGAACCCTCCTGGGCGCGCAGCGCACCGGCGAAGTAGCGGAAGTGGTCGATGGCGAGGGGGATGTCGGCGGCCAGGGTCTCGCGAACCGGCTTGCCGTTGTCCCAGCTCTCGGCGACCGCGAGCTCCTCCAGATGGGCCTCCATCCGGTCGGCGATCCTGTTGAGCAGCCCCGCGCGCTCACCGGCCGCCGTGGCACCCCAGGCGGGAGCCGCGGCATGCGCGGCGTTTAGGGCCAGTTCGACGTCCTCTGCCGTGCCGCGGGCGATCTCGGTGAAGGGGCGGCCGTTGACGGGGCTCGGGTTCTCGAAGTACTGACCACGGGCGGGCGGCACGTACGCGCCGCCGATCCAGTGGTCGTAGCGGGACTCGTACGAGACGATGGCGCCCTCGGCACCCGGCGCGGCGTAACGGGTCATCTCTGTGGCCTCCCGGATCCGGTGCCGCCCGCCGTCGGACGGCCCTCGGCGCGAGGGTAGGCAGCCCTACGTTGCAACCCCGTTGCACGGGCCGCACGCGCGAGCGGCTACCGCTGCTCGGCGTCCAGTGCCCGGACCCTGGCGAGGAGGGCGGGGCGCTGCCCGGCGGGAACGGCCGCGGCGAGCGCCTCCCAGACCGGGAGGTCGTCCTCGCCCCACGGGCTGTAGGCCCAGTCGGCCAGCAGCCCCGGATCGCCCCGCGCGACGAGTGCCGCCCGCAGCTGCTCGTCGAGCCGGCGCCGCAGCCGGACGACGCAGGGTGCCCGCGAGCCCGGCAGCAGCGGGCCCGCGTAGGCCGCGAGGGCCGCGACCACCGCGCCCGACGCCAGTCGGCGCGCCACCGTGTCGAAGTCGGCGTCGACCGGAGCGGCGAGCCGGTAGGGGCGGGACAGCAGCAGCTCCGGCCCGAGCAGCCGCCGCAGGCGGGAGAGTTCGGCCCGCAGGGTCACCTGGGTCACCGACTCGTCCTCGTACAGCTCGACGAGGAGCTCGTCGCCGGTGAGGCCCTCGGGACGGCGGGCCAGCGTCGTCAGGATCTCGCTGTGCCGTCTGCTGAGCCTGATCCTGCGGCCTCCCGCCACCAGCAGCGCCTCGTCCCGGCCGAGCGCGCTGAGCCGCACGGTCCCGGCGGCCGGCGAGGGGCGGAGCAGCGCGAGGTGCGACTCGGCGGCGCGGGCCACCGCCTGCACGAACGCCAGGCTGTGCGGATGCGCGAGCCGGTCGCCCCCGGTGATGTCGACGGCGCCCAGCACTCGTCCGGTGTGCGGGTCGTGCAGCGGCGCCGCCGCGCAGGTCCACTGCTGGACCGGCCGCAGGAAGTGCTCGGCGGCGAAGACCTGCACCGGACGGTCCACGGCGATGGCCGTCCCCGGCGCGTTCGTCCCCGCCGCCGCCTCGGACCAGCGGGCACCCTCCACGAAGTTCATCCGATCGGCGGCCCGCCGGGTCACCGCGGGGCCTTCGACCCACAGCAGCCTCCCGTGTGCGTCGCACACCGCGAGGAGATGCCCCCCGTCCGTCGTGTAGGCGCCCATCAGTTCACGGATCACCGGCATGGCGGGCGCCAGCGGATGTCCGTCCCGGTACGGGCCCAGATCGTCCGGGCCCAGCTCGACCAGGGCCGCACCGTCCGGGCTGACCCTGGCCCGCGCCGAGCGCCGCCACGACTCACCGACGACCGGCCGCACCGGCCGCTCAAGCCGGCCCGCCGTGGTGAACGCCTCGTGCGCGCGGCGCAGTTGGCCGATCCGCTTGCCGGGGTCCGTATCGGTTGCCAGCGCCACCCAGGGATCCGTCAATTCACCCTCCCGTCCAGGGGTTCCCGCACACCCCATCGTCGTCGCGGCGGGCCGCCGCGACAACCGCGGCGAAGGGAGCGGCCGTCCCGGGTGGCGAGGCGGGTCAGCCCGCCGAGTACAGATTGACGAGCCGGATGTACCGCACCCAGTCCCAGTTCGGCCCGGGATCGGTGTGGTCGGTGCCGGGGACCTGGGCGTGGGCGAGGATGTGTGCGCGGTCCTTGGGGATGCCGTAGCGGTCGCACACCGAGGCGGTCAGCAGCGCCGACTTCTCGTACATCGCGTCGGTGAAGTACGAAGGCTTGTCCACCCAGCCCTCGTGCTCGATGCCGATGCTGCGCGTGTTGTAGTCCCAATTGCCCGCGTGCCAGGCGATGTTCTTCTCCCGGACGCACTGGGCGACATAGCCGTCGGCCGAGCGCACCAGATAGTGCGCGGATACCTGCTTCGCGGGATTCTGGAAGATCCCGATCGTGTCCGGGTACGTCTCCTGCGTCACATGGATGATCACATACTGGACCGGATAGGCCGAAGGGCGGCTCGAAGCCGTGTAGTTGGAGGTGGAGGCGGGCGTCCAGTGGGCGAGCGGATAGTCCGTGTCACCCGCGGTGGTCGCTGCCGCGGCGCGGGTGGAGGCGGGAATCAGGGCGGCGGCCGCCGTCGCCGCGGCGCCCTGGAGAATCCTTCTGCGGTGCATGAACACTCCTGTGTGTGGGGGGAGGGGTGGGTGCGGCGAGTACCACGGGCACAACGACCCGATCGGCATCCGGACACCGGCGACCGGACCTGGGCATGAGACGGACGAGCCGGGCCCGCGGGCGATGCCCGACGCCGGGGGCCCGGCGGAGGCCGTCGGCGACGCGAGGACGAACACCGCGATCCCGGGCGCCGGGAAGCAGGAGACGGAGCACGAGGGGCAGCGCCCGGGAGTGCGCTGCCCGATTCCCCCGACATCCCGCGGCCCCCTTGGCGTCCGATGGCCGGAAGGTGTTGTCCGATGTGCGGCCGAGTGTCTCGCGCGCCCTACCGTACGGGCGCCGCGCGGGCGGCGGAAGACAGCAGACGAGGAAATGGCCGCCGCGGAAAGGGGGAACGCCGGAATGTACCTCGATGTCGGTAAGGGCGAGGGGGCTTGGGATTGGCGAGCCGGGCGGAAGTGCGATGCGAGCCGCGTGAAGTCCCTTACAGAAAGGGCTGGTTGACGAAACCGGCCCTCCGTAGCGGTCGCTGCGGAGGGCCGGATGCGGAGCAGGAGTCCGTTCGGGGGCGCGCGGGTCGGCTGGGCCCGAAGCCGGGCCGGGGAAGCGGCCGCGGTCCGCGCGCCGGCATGTGGGTCAGCCGCGCAGCGGGCGGTCCAGCTTCAGCTCCGTCACCAACGTCTCGATGCCGCTGTCGACCAGACGGCCGTTCGCGTCGAACGCCTCGGCACCGTCGGTCATCCCGAAGTCGTTGTCGTTGATGAGGGCCAGCGTGTTCCGGCCGGTCACCGCGACGCCCTCGATCTTCCCGGGCACGCCCGCGACCTTGCCCAGGTCGACGACCAGGCTCTTGCGGAGCACCGGCACGCCCGCCGCCGAGGGGTCGGTGAGCTGCTCGTACGAGGGGGACGTCGTCGGGTCGTCCCAGGCGGATCCCAGGATTCCGGAGCCGCGCGGGAGCGTCACCCGGTGCAGTCGGGCCGCCTTGTCCGTGCGTTCCTCGACCAGCAGCTCGTGCCGGCCGAGCGCGACGACGGAGGAGATCTTCAGCTCGGAGGTGTCGTCCTCGCCCGGGTCCACGACATCCACCGCGTCGAAGCGGTAGGCGTACTCCGCGGTGACCGTGCGCTTCTTCGTCGAGAAGCGCAGCAGCCGCACATTGCGCGAGGCCTCGCCCGCGTCCTGGTCCGGCAGCGAGAGCGGGCTCTGCACCGCGAGCACCAGATCGCCGCCCGGGAGGAGGGCCAGCCCCTCGAAGCCGCGGTTGATCTTGCGGTGCAGGAGTACGCCCGGCAGCGACTCCACCACCGGATAGTCGGCGCCCGTCAGCCCGAGCCCCTTCGGCACGTGACGGGCGAGGACCCGGCCGTGGGCCGAGACGTGCACCAGGGAGGGGCCGTACTCGTCCACGAGCCAGAAGCTGCCGTCGGCGGCACGGACGATGCCTTCGGTGTCCAGACCGTTCGGGTTGTACGCGAGCGGGGTCTTCGCGTCGTAGGTGTACGGGGCCTCGTCGCGGCCCGGCTGGTTCGACAGACCGGTGACAGCGGCCCCGGACCGGGTGGTGATCGGTATGGCTTCGAGGACCTTGACGCGCTTCCCGCTGACCCGCACCTTGACGATCGCCGGGTCGAAGCCGGGCACCGGGAAGGTACGTCGCTTCTTCCCGTCGATCTTGATCTGACCATTGGGTCCGCGGTCGGTGACGGTCCAGAACTCGCCCCGGCGGCCCGCGGGACAGATGTCGCTGCCGATGCCGCCGAGCTGCACCCCGCGGTCGTCCGCGACCGTGCCCGGCAGCAGCCCGTTGCTGAAACCTGCCAGCGGAACGTCGCCGAGCACGGCGGTGGCGGTGACCCGCGCCGTACGTTCCGGACGCTGCTGCCGGTGGTCCTGCGCGCCGGTCGCCGTCCCGGTCGCGATCACCGTACCGAGCAGGGCGAGCGGCAGACCGACGGCAAGGGAACGACGGACAACGCGCGCGGACATGGGGCCTCCTGGTGCATGAACAGCTCTGACGGCCGTCAGGTTCCGCCCTCGTCCTCAACACGTGGTTACATCCGGTTGAACGCACGGACGGAACGCGGCGACGGGCGGGGGTGCGGGTCCGACGCCCCCGCCCGTCGTGGACCGGCCCTGTCCGCCGTACGGGCCGGCCTCAGTCCTCCGGCCCGTACGAGGCACCCAGCGCGGTCGCCGGGTCGTCGTCCGCCGGACCCGCCGGGACCCAGCGACCGCTCTCCTTGCGGTACGGCCACCAGCGCCCGTCCTGTCCGTACCGGAGCTGGACGCCGCCGTCCACCGCGGTCCAGCGATTGCCCGCCGCCCGCAGCCGGGGCCGCTCGCTCTCCTCCCACGCCTCGGCGAGCCGCGCCCGCGCCCTGGCCAGGTGCTCCGGACCGGGAGTCCACTCCTCTTCGAGCACGGTCAGTGCGGCCACCCCGCCGTACCGCCAGGCCCGCACCGCCGCGTCGAGTTCCGCCCCGCGCCGCCCCGACCCGGCGGCCAGCCGCTTCGCGACCCCGGGCTCGGGCCGGGCCTCCGCGGCCAGCCGCACGGCATCCTGCTGCGGGGTCAGCGCGGTCGGCGGCGGCTGCTTCTCGTGGCCGGGCGCGAGCGCCTCGGACAGCATCCGACGGGCCCGCGCAGCTCCGTCCGTCGCCAGCATCTCCAGCGCCGCCGGATCCAGGCCTGCCTGCGGTTCGGTCTCCGTGTCCAGGGACGGTGCCGAGCCGGCCTCCGCGGGCAGCGGCGGAGGACCGGGCAGCGGGGGCAGGATGTCCCGGGCCGCGAACGCCTCGTCCGCCCGTATCCCCCGATCGTCGGTCATCGCCGCCACGGCCCCGGAACCGTCGGCCGGGCCGGACGGTGCGTGCCTCTCGGCACGGGCCGCGATCCGGACCTGGAGCTCGTCCAGCAGCCGCCGCTCACCACGCCCCCGCATCAGCAGCAGCACGAAAGGGTCCTGGTCCAGCAGCCGCGCCACCTGGTAGCACAGCGCTGCGGTGTGCGGGCAGTGGTCCCACGCCTCACAGGTGCACTCCGGGTCCAGATCGCCGATCCCGGGCAGCAGCTCCACCCCGGCCGCCGCCGCGTCCTCCACCAGGTGCGGCGGCATCTCCCGGTCGAGCAGCGCCGCGATGTGCCCGGCCCGCTCGACGGCCATGCCGAGGAACCGCTCCCAGGCCGCCTCGCTCAACTCCTGGAGCAGCACATCGCTGCGGTACGTGGACGAGTCCCCGTCCCGGACCACCGCGGTGATCCGGCCGGGCCGCACCGAGACCGCACCGACCCGGCCCTCGCGGGCGAACCTGCGCCCCTTCTTCAGTTGCCGGCCGTCCAGCGCCGTGTCCTCCAGGGCCTTCAGCCACGCCTGGCCCCACCAGGACCGGGCGAAGCCCTGGCCGTGGGCGGGCGGCAGCGCGGCGAAGGTCCGCTCCTGTCCCGGGGCGGCGCCGTCCCGGCCGTCGCTCCCGTACTCGCCGCCGTCGTAGCGGTCGCCGTCGTGTCCGTCGCTCATCGTGTGCCCCCTCGCAGCTCCACCAGATCGGCCAGTTCCGCATCGCTCAGTTCGGTCAGCGCCGCCTCGCCGGAGCCGAGCACCGCGTCCGCGAGCCCCTGCTTGCGGACCAGCATGTCGGCGATCCGGTCCTCGATGGTGCCCTCGGCGATCAGCCGGTGCACCTGCACCGGCTGGGTCTGGCCGATCCGGTACGCGCGGTCGGTGGCCTGCGCCTCGACCGCCGGATTCCACCAGCGGTCGAAGTGCACGACATGACCGGCCCTGGTGAGGTTGAGACCCGTACCGGCCGCCTTCAACGACAGGAGGAAGACCGGTGCCTCGCCCGCCTGGAAGCGGTTGACCATCGCCTCGCGCTCCGCGACGGGCGTGCCGCCGTGCAGGAACTGCGTACGCACCCCTCGCGCCGCCAGATGCTGTTCGAGCAGCCGGGCCATCTGTACGTACTGGGTGAAGACGAGCACGCTCGCCTCCTCCGCCAGGATCGTGTCGAGCAGCTCGTCCAGCAGCTCCACCTTCCCCGAACGGTCCGCGATCCGGGGCTCGTTCTCCTTCAGGTACTGCGCCGGGTGGTTGCAGATCTGCTTCAGCGCCGTCAGCAGCTTGACGACGAGACCGCGCCGGGCGAAGCCGTCGGCACCGGAGATCGCCTCCAGCGTCTCGCGCACCACTGCCTCGTACAGACCCGTCTGTTCCGCCGTCAGCGACACCGTGCGGTCCGTCTCGGTCTTCGGCGGCAGCTCCGGCGCGATACCCGGATCGGATTTGCGCCGTCGCAGCAGGAACGGCCGCACCAGGGCCGCGAGCCGCTCGGCGGCCGCCGGATCACCGCCCTCCGCGGTCCGCGCGTAGCGGGTACGGAAGGTGCCGAGCCGGCCCAGCAGCCCGGGCGTCGTCCAGTCGAGGATCGCCCACAGCTCGGAGAGGTTGTTCTCCACCGGGGTGCCGGTGAGCGCCACCCTGGCCCGCGCGCCGATCGTCCGCAGCTGCTTGGCCGTGGCCGAGTACGGGTTCTTCACGTGCTGCGCCTCGTCCGCCACCACCATGCCCCATCGGACATCCGCGAGCTTCGGCGCGTCGAGCCGCATGGTGCCGTACGTGGTGAGGACGAACTCGCCGTCCGCCAGGTCGTCGAGGCTGCGCGCGGGGCCGTGGAAGCGGCGCACCGCAGTGCCCGGCGCGAACTTCTCGATCTCCCGTTGCCAGTTGCCCATGAGCGACGTCGGGCAGACCACCAGCGTCGGGCCGGCGGCCGATTCGATGCTCCGGCGGTGCAGATGCAGCGCGATCAGCGTGATGGTCTTGCCCAGCCCCATGTCGTCCGCGAGACAGCCGCCGAGGCCGAGCGAGGTCATGGTGTGCAGCCAGTTCAGACCGCGCAGCTGATAGTCGCGCAAAGTGGCGGCGAGGTCCTCGGGCGGTCCGACCGGCTGCGGCCCGCCCCGGAGCCCGGCCGTCTCCGGATCGGCCAGCCTGCGGCGCAACTGCTCCAGCCAGCCGGTGGCCCGGACCTCGACCCGCTCCCCGTCGACCTCGGTGGAACCGGTGAGGACCGCGCCCAGCGCATCGATCGGGGTGACCTTGCGGTCCCGGGTCCCGCGGGCCCGCCGGGCCTCCTCCGGGTCGATCAGCACCCACTGGTCCCGCAGCCGTACCACCGGCCGGTTGGCCTCGGCCAGGCGATCCAGTTCGGCGCGGCTCAGCTTCTGATCACCCAGCGCGAACCACCAGTCGAACGCCAGCAGCGCGTCGGCCGACAGGAGCGGTGGGGCGTCGGACCCGCCGCGTGCGACGCCGCCGGGCTCCCCGTCCTCCTCGCCGTCGGGCGGCCCGATCACGGCGCGGGCGGTGAGCTTGCGGGCCAGCTCCTTGGGCCAGTGCACCTGGACCCCGGTCGCGGCCAGTGCCCGTCCGGCGGGTCCGAGGAGTTCGGCGAGCTCGTCGTCGTCCGGCTCCACGGAGTCGGGCACGGCCGCGGACAGCAGCGGGGTCAGCGCCGGCCAGGCACGGGCCGCCCGGCCCAGTGCGGGCAGGACGTCCATCCGGGCACGGGGTCCGAAGACCGCTGCGGTGCCCGCACCGCCCGCCCAGACCTCGGCCGCGTCGGAGACCAGCGTCGGATCACTGACACTGTGGATCTGCAGGACCACACGGAAGGAGGGTCCGGCGGACCGCTCGCCGCCCTCGTCCGGCGCCGTGAGCCCGGACACCTCCACCCGGAGTGAGAGCCGGACGCCCGCGTCGTGCCCGGCCGCGACATCGGTGACCCAGCCCCGATGGCCGGGCAGACGCTGCGGCTCGTCGGCGGTGAAGGCCGGGCCGCCGCCGGCCGACGGGGCGGCGGGGGTCCGGGGGAGACCGTCCACCACCGCGTCGAGGAACGCACGCAGCAGCCGCTCGGGATCGGGCAGCAGAACGGGCTCCATGGATCCGTCGAGCGGAACCGCGTGGGCCGACGGCGGCATCGAGGCGGCGAGCGTCCGGATCCGCGACTGGTCGTCCGCGGTCAGCGGACCGGCCCGCCAGGCGTCGTGGTCAGTGTCGGTGAGCCCCGGCAGCAGCAGGCCCCGGGCGGCGAGTTGGAGAGCGAGGAGAGCGGCCGCACCCCAGAAGGCGGCAGCGTCGGAGGCGTGTGCCGAGAGCCGGGCACGCGTCAGCACCGGCAGCGCGTCGCGGACCGGGAGCAACCGTGCCGGTACGCCGTACACCTGTGCGTCGGCGCCGACGACGGCCAGCTCCTCCACGCAACCGGGACCGTGGGGCGGGCCGCTGCCGTCCGGATGCCAGAAGGCGATGTGGCCGGAGCGGGCAGGATCCCCGGGCAGGAAGACCACGGAGCAGGCGGAGAGTGCGGAGATCTCGGGGAGCGTTGCCGCAGGGAGTCTTTGCACAGTGATGCCGAATTCCTCAAATTTGACTAGTGGGGGTCGGGTCGCCGAGGGTACCCCATCGATGTCCTCACCCAGGAGGGAAATCGCGGTGATCCAGGACACATCCTGTTCCGTCGGGACGTCCTGCCGTGCGTCGGCCAGGGGGCAGGCCCTCATTCCCGGGTGTGGCCAGCACCCCCGTCGAGAGCGGGGGTATACCCCCGGATGCCCCGGGTGGTGGCGCCATGGTTGCCGCATACCCGGTCCCCGTACGTTTCTACAGGTCAGCGCAGCTTTCCAGAGACCGGAGACGTCATGCCCCAGGCCATAGCCACCGCAGCGGAAGGCAGCCGCGACGGCGCAGGCAGTTCTGGAGCGGTCCGTGACGGGGAGGCGGGCGCGTCAGGTGCCGCCGGCGCCGGAACCGGTCCGTCGCAGGGCAGCGACTTCGCGCCGCTGCTGCGGGACGTGAAGGGGCAGGGCCTCCTGGAGCGGCGAACCGGCTGGTACGCCGCGGGCATCGCCGTCAATCTGATCGCCCTGGGCACCGTGATCGCCGGCATGGTCCTCCTCGGCGACACCTGGTGGACCCTGCTCCTCGCGCTGCCGCTGGCGGTCTTCTGGTCGCGCACCGCGTTCGTCGGACACGATGCGGGGCACGCCCAGATAACCGGCGACCGCAGGGCGGGACGCGCCGTCGGCCTCGTGCACGCCAACCTGCTGCTCGGGATGAACGAGGCATGGTGGAACGACAAACACGTACGCCACCACGCCAATCCCAACCACATCGACAAGGACCCGGACGTCGGCGTGGGCGCCCTGGTCTGGACGCAGAAGCAGGCCGCCCAGCGTGAGGGCTTCGCCCGCTGGCTCACCCGCAACCAGGCCCGGCTCTTCTTCCCGATGCTGCTCCTGGAAGGCATCGCACTGAAGATCTCCGGATTCCAGTACCTGCGCCGGCAGCCCATCGGGGAACGAGCTCTCGCGGCACTGCTGCTGGTCGCCCACCTGGGTCTCTACGCGACACTGCTGTTCACCGTGCTGTCCCCGGGGAAGGCGGTCGTCTTCGCGCTCGTGCACCACGCGCTGTTCGGCCTCCATCTGGGCATGGCTTTCGCCCCGAACCACAAGGGCATGGAAATGCCCGACCCCGACGGCGAACGTTGGGGCCACCTCCAGCGCCAGGTCCTCACCTCGCGCAACGTACGCGGCGGCATCCTCACCGACTGGTTCCTCGGCGGGCTCAACTACCAGATCGAGCACCACCTCTTCCCGAGCATGCCCCGACCGCACCTGCGCCTGGCACAGCCCATGGTGCGCGCCCACTGCAAGTCGCTGGGTATGCCGTACGCGGAGACCGGACTGATCGAGTCCTACCGGCAGGCGCTGCGGCACATGCACGAGGTCGGCGAACCGCTGAGGTGAGTCACCGGGTGGCTGGAACCGATGGGCGGGCACATGCGTTCTCACAGCAGGAGCGGCTCCGGGCCGCGAAGGAGGCGTGGACGATGTCGAACAGCGCGAAGATCGCCATCGGGGGAGTGGTCGTAGCGGTCATCCTGATGCCGTTCATCGGTTTCTGGCTGTCGCTGCTTGTCCTGATCGGAGTTCCGGCCGTCGCGTATCTGCTGCTGGACCCGGGGCAGCGGCGCAGGCTCCGCAGGATCACCCGCAAGGAAATAGGCCGCTGACGGGACTCAGGCCGGCCGTACCGCGAGCGCGTCCAGAGCCTTCAGGAGCCCCGGCAGTTCGCTTCCACGCCCGACCGGCAGCACCTCGCCGGGCTCCTCGTCCAACAGGATGAACGCGATGTCGTCGGTCCGGGCCACCAGTGACCAGCCGGGCCCGTCGGCGCGCAGCATCCGTGCCTCGCCCGTGGCGAAGGAGGACCGGACGCGGCCGGGCGGCGGCGGGGCATCGATGTAGTCGTGCGCCTGAGCCAGTGCCCGCCGCACACCGGGGTGCACACCGGAGGGCGAGTCCGTGACCGGGCCCGTGGCGGCATCGTCGTCCCGTTCGTCCCCGGCTTCCGTCTCGATGTCGGCCTCACCCTGAACCTCTACTTCAGGGTGAGGGTCGGGTGCATCAAGGTGTGGGTCGGGCTCGGGCACAGGTTCAGCCCCGTGCTCAGCACCGGGTCCGGATCCCGGTCCGGATGCAGACGCGGGTTCGGCCCCGGGTGCGGGCTCGCGGGCGTCCTCGCCCCCGGTGCCGTCCACGCCCGGCGGGTCGGCGAAGGCCGTCTCGTCGTCGATCTGCTCGCGCCACGCGGTCCACTGGTGCGCTATCTCGTCCGCGCCCATGCGCCGCTGGGCGGGCCCCCACGACTCCGTGTCGGGCGGGGTCAGCGGCTCCGGTTCGGCGCCCTCGGCCTCCGGGTCCGGCAGCGGATCATGCGGCGCGGCCACGCCCGGAGCGGCGACCGCCACCGGCAGCGGCCAGCCGGGCAGCGCACAGACCACCGAACGGTCGTCGGGGGAGAGGTCGTAGTCCATTCCGCAGTCCCAGGCCGCGATCGCGACGGCGACCAGCGACACGTCCTCGACGACGACAGTCCACCGCGCGCCACCCCCGTCCTGGCCGAGGACCAGCCCGTACCCCTCGGCGTACGGTTCGAGCGCGAGCGCCGCACAAGCGGCCGGGTAGTCGTCACCGAGGACGCCCGGGAACTGCGCCGGTGTCAGCAGCACCGCGGTCAGCACATACAGCGCGTCGTCGTCGGCGACCGTGTCGATCGGCGCAGCCACGGCACTCTCCTCGTCCGTCGTCGTTGTCCGTCGGCGCACCTTAACGAGTGAGTAACCCACTCGTCGAGGCCCTGACAAGGCCGGACACCGACTGCCTGCGACGCCGGACGACAGCCGTGTGCGGGGCCGGACCGGGCCCGTCGTTCGGCGGGGAGTCCGCCCAGAGGGCGGACCACTGACCGCGGCGATTCGCCGCGCCCGGCGGGCGGACGCCACGACGGCCCGGCCGGCTCGCCGGCTGCGCCGATCACGGGGGCCGCGTTCCCGAAGAGCGGTGACCACGCGACACGCCGTTCCCGCTTGCGGTGTTCCCCGCCGAAGTAAAGTTGTGCCTTCGGCCGACACAAGGGGGGATCGCCGTGAAGCGGTACGACTGGTTGAAGGAGATTCAGCGTCTCGACCCGGAGCGGGACTTCCTTCGAATCTATCGGATCACGGCGACCCACGAGTTTCCCTGGGACATCACCCGAGCGCTCGAACTGGCCCTGTACCGAACCTATGCCGTACCCAGCATCGGCCGGCTCCTCGCGCAGACGGCCGAGCTGACGGACCGTTCGCAGAAGCGCTACGACGACACCGCGCTGCTCCTGGACACGGTCATGGAGCACGGCTTCGACAGCGACCCGGGGCGTACGGCACTGCGCCGGATCAACCAGATGCACCGCAGCTACGACATCAGCAACGACGACATGCGCTATGTGCTGTGCACCTTCGTCGTCACCCCGAAGCGCTGGCTCGACTCCTACGGCTGGCGCCGGCTCTCCGACCACGAACTACGGGCGTGCGCCGCCTACTACCGGGTCCTGGGCGCGCACATGGGCATCAAGGAACTCCCGCAGACGTACGAGGACTTCGAGCGCGTCCTCGACACCTATGAGGCCGAACACTTCGGCTGGGACGAAGGGGGACGCCGCGTCGCCGACGCCACCCTGGACCTGATGAGTTCCTGGTACCCGCGCCCGCTGGCCCCCGCCGCGCGGAAGGTCGCCCTCGCGCTGCTCGACGAGCCCCTGCTGCGGGCATTCCGGTACGAACGCCCGAGTGCTGCGGCCCGCGGCCTCACGCATGGCGCACTGCGGCTGAGGGCACGCGCGGTGCGACTCCTGCCGCCGCGCTCCACCCCTCATTACGCCCGGCAGAACCCGGAGATCAAGGGCTACCCGGACGGCTACGAGGTCGCCGGGCTGGGAACGTTCCCCGTCCCGGGCGTCGGAGGCTGCCCGATCCCGCACAACCCGCGCTCCGGAACACCCGCGGAGTGAGCCCGACGACACGGGGTGGGGGCGTCAGGACGCCCGTACGGCGAGGGCGAGAAAGCGGTCGTCCTCGTCGGTGTACGCATCGAGCCGCCAGCCCGAACGGGCCAGCAACGGCCGTAGGCCGGGCTCGGCCCGCAGATCGTCGTCCGTGATCCGGCGGCCGTGACGCGCCGCGAGGGCCGCCCGCCCGATGGGATGGAAGAGTGCCAGTCGTCCGCCCGGTCGCACCACCCGGGCCAGCTCCGCCAGGTCCGGGCCGGGACGCGACAGATGGGAGATCAGCCCCGCCGCGAACACCGCGTCCAATGACGCGGACCTCAGCGGCAACCGGGCGACATCGGCGAGCAGCAGTGCCCCGTCCCGGTCCCGCCCGGCCCGTACCGCCTCCTCCAGCATCGCCACTGTCAGGTCCACGCCCACGACCGTGCCCTGCGGCCCGACCGCCGCCCGCAGGGCGGGAAGCGCCCGACCCGTGCCGCAGCCGGCGTCGAGCACCGCGTCCCCCGGGTGCAGCGAGAGGGAGCCGGCAGCTGCCTCGTAGGCGGGCCCGTCGTCCGGGAAGCGGGTGTCCCAGTCCGCCGCGCGCGCCGTGAAGAACTCCTGGACGTGTGTGTGGTCATCGGCCATGCGGACATGATCGCGTAGTTGCCGACGGAGCGGAACGGCACGAAACCTCGGGGGAACGCCATGAGCGTTCGACTGGCGGGCCGATCGTTCGGCGGCCATTCTCCGCCGGGCGCCGCCGGCGGCTTTCGAAATCCGCCCCCGGACCGGACGGGCCGCACGGGCCCCCGCTCCCCGCTCCGGCGGAGGGGAAGGGAGGGCCCGTGCCCGTGATGCGCGGGGTCCGTCCCCGTCAGACGTTGACGCCGTAGTCGGACGCGATTCCCGCCAGGCCGGAGGCGTATCCCTGTCCGACCGCACGGAACTTCCACTCCGTGCCGTGCCGGTACAGCTCGCCGAAGACCATGGCGGTCTCCGTCGACGCGTCCTCGCTGAGGTCGTAGCGGGCCAGCTCGACGCCGTTCGCCCGGTTCACCACGCGGATGAACGCGTTGCGGACCTGGCCGAAGCTCTGCCCACGGCTCTGCGCGTCATGAATCGAGACCGGAAAGACGATCTTGGCCACATCCGGCGGGACGGTCGACAGCTCCACATTGATGGACTCGTCGTCGCCCTCGCCCTCACCGGTCAGATTGTCCCCGGTGTGCTGGACCGAACCGTCCGGGCTCGTGAGGTTGTTGTAGAAGACGAAGTGCAGATCGGAGAGGACCTTCCCCGACTCCGAGCACAGCAGTGCGCTCGCGTCCAGGTCGTGGTCCGCGCCCGTCGTCGTCCGTACGTCCCAGCCCAGGCCGACCGTCACTGCGGTCAGGCCGGGTGCCTCCTTCGACAAGGAGACGTTGCCGCCCTTGGCCAGGGTCACACCCATGAACATCCTCCATTGATCCAGTGGTCCAGCGATTCGGTGAACGGCGCTGCTTTCGCCGTCACCCGGTCAACGACGGCGTCGTGACCATGGTTCCCTTGCTTGCGCAAGCCTTGAAGTGAACGTCCGTGAGACGTGCCGTACGTTGGTGGGCCGGCGCCCTACGCGGGTGGGTCGGTACGGGGCGCCTGCACATCGGTCTCCTTCATGGCCTTCGCCTCACTCTTCAGGATCCGCATGGATTTGCCCAGGGCTCGGGCCGTGTCCGGCAGCTTCTTCGAGCCGAACAGCACGACCACCACGATCGCCACGATCAACAGGTGCCAGGGTTCGAGGCCGTTGCGCAACATGTGCGTCCCGCCCTTCCTTTCGGTGTTTTGGCCGGAGTTTCCGTTCGGCATTCGCGGACAGTGCTTCAAGCTGGCTGTAGGCAGGTCCGATGATCGGTTCGAACATCAATACTTGCTACATTGCGCAACTGTACAACCATGAGGCGGCGGAGCACGTCTTCCCTCATGGGAACCGGACGGACGGGGTGGCCGATGACAGGAAGTCGCAAAGCGGGACCGGGCAGGGGAAGGGCCGGGCGCCTGCGCCGGACAGCCATGTTCGGGCTGTCGTTCCTCGTGCTGCTGGTCGCCGGAGTCGGCTGGGTCTACCTCAAACTCGGCGGCAGCATCGAGACCTTCAGCGCGGACGGCATCTCCGACAACCGGCCGCCCGACTCCTCGGAGGGGCAGAACGTCCTGGTCATCGGATCGGACTCGCGTTCTGGCGACAACAGCAGGCTCGGCGGCGGCACGGGCGAGGTGGGACGCTCCGACACCGCGTTCCTTCTCCATGTCTACGGCGATCACAGGCACTCGGTCGCCGTGTCCATTCCGCGTGACGCGCTGGTCGACATCCCGGCCTGCAAGGGGGCCGACGGCAAGTGGACCGCCCCGCAGCACTCCGTCATGTTCAACGGGGCGTTCTCGGTGGGTGAGACGGCCGAGGGGAACCCGGCCTGCACCCAGAACACCGTCGAGCACCTCACCGGCCTGCGCGTCGACCACACAGTCGTCGTCGACTTCGCCGGATTCTCGTCACTGACCTCGGCGGTCGGCGGCGTTCCGGTGTGCCTGCCCCAGGACATCTATCAGCGCGACCTCAGCCCGAAGCGGACCACCCGAGGGGCCAAGATCTTCACGAAGGGGCCCCAGACCGTCTCCGGTCAGCAGGCGCTCGACTACGTCCGGCTGCGGCACGGCATCGGCGACGGCTCGGACATAGGGCGTATCAAGCGGCAGCAGGCCTTCGTCGCCTCCCTCATCAAGAAGGTCAAGTCCCAGGGGCTGAACCCCACCACGCTGCTGCCCCTGGCCAACGCGGCAACCGATGCGATGACCGTCGACCCCGGACTCGGATCGGCCGACCGGCTGCTGTCGTTCGCCCTGTCGATGAAGCAGATCGACCTGCACAACACCAAGTTCGTGACCGTCCCCTGGCGATACGAGGGGGCCCGCGTCGCCATCGTCGAACCGGACGCCGACGCGCTCTGGGCCGCGCTGAGGGCCGACCGTACGGTCGACGGCAAGGACGCCAGCGCCAAGGGATCGGGCAAGTCCTCGGACCGTGGCGACGGCAAGGCCGGCCGCTCGGCGTCCCCCACGGCGGAAGCCCCGGTCTCCGGCAAGGGAATCAGCGTCGCCGTCTACAACGGAACCACGGTCAGGGGGCTCGCAGCCCAGGCGGCCGGACTCCTGCGCTCCCGGGACTTCACCGTCACCACCACGGCCACGGCGAGCAGCCAGGACCGGACCTCCACCGTCATCGAGTACGGGCCGGGCCTGAAGGACCAGGCGGCCACCACCGCCCGGCTCTTCTCGGGCGCCCGGACGTCGGAGTCGGGTACCGCAGGGATCCAGGTGATCCTGGGCAGCGACTACGCACAGAACCCCACAGCGTCCGCCGGGGCGCCGACCCCCTCGACCGTCCCCTCCGCCGTCGCCGACGAGGCCCGGTCGGCCGACGACGACCCCTGCTCCGACCTCACGTACGGCTGACCGGCCGTCAGCAGCGGGACGACGGCGCTCGGCGCGGCGCCCCGGCCGTCCGGAGCTGCAACACCGGGTGGCGGGGGACCGCGAAGCCGTACGACTCGTACAGCGCGGCCCCGTCCGCGGTGGCGTTGAGATTGACCACCGTGACCCCGGCCTCCTCGCGGAACCAGCCGAGCAGGGCGTCGAGGCAGACCCGGGCGTGCCCCAGCCGGCGCCGCCGGGGATCGGTGCTGACATTGGAGACGTGCCCCTGCAGACCGCTGAGGTTCGCCGGGCCCGGGGCGTGCGCGTCACACGTTCCGACCGCGCTGGAGACGACGCCGAGTACGGGGTCGTCGACCAGGAACGCGGCGAACTCACCGGGCCGGCGTAACTGCTCGGCGAACCACTGCGCGGAGGCCGCCCGCCACGGCGCGTCCGCGCCACCCGTCTCCACACCCATTCCGTCCAGCATCAGCCCGCGCAGACGGACCAGGGCCGGCACGTCGTCGAGCGTGGCGCGACGGGCACGCACAACCGGCCCGTCACCGAGATCGGTGCCGGCCTCGCCGCGCGTTTCCCGGCGTTCGACGGGTGACGGGCTCATGATCGGCTCCACTTCCGTTCGTAGCGGGTCCGGGCCGCCCGCAGGCCGTATGCGTACAGGGCCAGCACCGTCGCCAGCAACAGGTAGTAGAGCGGCGGCAGCGCGCTCATGCCCAGCAGCCCACCGAGCGGGGTGAGCGGCAGCAGCAGGCCGACCACGGCGAGACCGCACGCGGCCACCCGCAGCGGCCCGCCGCCCCTACCGCCTGCGACTCGTCCGCCCGTACGGAGCAGCAGCATCACCAGGGCCTGGGTCAGCAGATTCTCGGTGAACCACCCGGAGTGGAAGGCGTCCTGCCCACCCGACGCCGCGGAACCGTGCAGGGCGACGGCCAGCACGGCGAACGTCGCCAGGTCGGCGGTGGCGTTCAGCAGACCGAAGCCCGTGATGAAGTGGAGGAAGTCGCGCGGACGCAGCACCGTGGGCCACCGCAGCACCTCGGAAGCGGGCCGGTCGAAGGCGAAGGCGAGCTGCGCCACGTCGAAGCACAGGTTCTGCACCAGGACCTGCGCCGGAAGCATCGGCAGGAACGGCAGCATCAGCCCCGCCGCGAGCATCGCGATGACGTTTCCGAGGTTCGACGAGAGCGTGATGCGCAGATACGTGGCGATGTTCCCGCTGGAGTGCCTACCCGCGGTGATCGCGTGATCGATGGCCGCGAGGTCCTTCTCGGCAAGAACCACATCCGCGGTCTCCCTCGCCACATCGACCGCGTTGCGCGGACAGATGCCGACGTCCGCCGCGTGCATCGCGGGCAGATCGTTCACCCCGTCGCCGAGGAACCCGGTGGTCCGCCCGGCCGTGCGCAGCGCGGACACGATCCGTGCCTTGTGCTCCGGCGTGCAGCGCGCGAAGACCGTGACCCGGTCGGCGGCCTTTGCCAGCACCTCGTCCGGCAGCGCGTCGATCCGGTCCGCGGACAGGACCTCGCCCGGTTCGAGACCGAGATCCCGGCAGGCACGGGCGACGGTGCCGGGATCGTCGCCGGTGAGGACCTTGACGGCGATGCCGCGGTCCTTCAGTGCGCCGAGGGCCTCCGCCGCGCTCGGCGTGAGCGCGTCCCGCAGAGTGACGAAGCCGAGAAAGTTCAGCCCCCTCTCGTCGGCCGTGGTGTACGGACGCGGCCGGGCCGGGCGCTCGGCGCGGGCCACGGCGAGCAGCCGCAGACCGTTCGCGGTCTCGCGGGCGGCGAGTTCGCCCAGCCGGGTCCGTTCGGCCTCGTCCAGCGCACACCGTTCGAGCACCGCCTCGACGGCTCCCTTGGTCACGAGGGTGTGCACACCGAGCTTCCCGGGGCGACGGACCACCGCGGTGGCGACACGGCGCACCGGATCGAACGGCAGCGCGGCGACGCCGTCGTACGCGGACAGTGGTTCCTCCCGCTCCTCGGCCGCGTCCAGCACCGCCTCGTCGAGGGCGTCGGGAGCGGGCAGATCGGCCAGTTGCAGTGTCCACAGCGCGTTGACCGCGGCCCAGTGGAGCGCCGCGGGATCGGGCACACCCGAAGCGTTCAGGGAGCTCTCCAGGACCGGCCGGTCCTGGGTGAGTGTTCCGGTCTTGTCCACGCACAGCACGTCGATCGCGCCGAGGTCGTGCAGCGCGGGCAGCCGCTTGACGATCACCCCGTGGTTCCCGGCGAGCAGCGCAGCGCCCCTGGCCAGCGCCGTCGTCACGATCACCGGCAGCATTTCCGGCGTCAGCCCGACAGCCACCGCGACGGCGAACGGCAGCGTTTCCAGACCCCGGCCCCGCAGTGCCGCGTTGGCCATCAGCACCAGTGGCGGAGTGAGCAGCATGAAGCGGACCAGCGTCCAGGAGATCCCGTGCACCGAACGGTCGAAGGCGCTGGTACCGCGGCGGCGAGCCGATCCGTCGTACGCGGCCGCGAACCTGGTCTTCGCGCCCGTCGCCGTCACCACCGCCGTACCGCTTCCGGACGCCACACTGCTGCCCTGGAAACACAGCTCCGGCCGGGCGAACGGCCCTTCCCCGGCGTCGCTTCCGTCGCCGGCGGCGCTGAGCCCCGGCGGAGTGTCCACGGGGTGCTTCGCGACCGGCACGGATTCGCCGGTGAGCGCCGACTGATGAACGGTCAGGCCATTGGCACGCAACAGCCGCACATCGGCGGGTACGAGATCACCCGGGCCGAGCCGGATCACATCACCCGGCACCAGCTCCCCGACGGGCAGCTCACGGGCGTAGGGCGTGGCATCCGCATCCGTACGGCGCAGTACGGTCGCGGTGGTCGCCACCAGCTCCCGCAGCGCGGCCGTGGACCGGTCGGCCCGGTGCTCCTCCGCGGAACGCAGCAGACAGCTGACGACCACGAGCACGAGCGTCACGCACGCCGTGCCCCACGAGGCGACCGCCGCCGAGACCAGGCCGAGACACAGCAGGACCGAGGTGAACGGATCGCGCAGACTGCGCAGGAAACGGCGGGGCCGGGAGACCGGACGCCAGGCCGGCAGTGTGTTCTCGCCGTACCGCGCCAGCCGCTCACCGGCCTGCTCCTCCAGCAGCCCTCTCGGTCCGCTGTCCAGTGAACGCAGCACCTGGAGAGAGGTCGGTGCGGCAGCCGCGGTGTCGTGGGCGGCGTCCCGCCGGGCGGTCGCGGCCGCCATCGGCACGACGACGGCGGACGGGCCATCGGGGTCGTGGGTGCTGCCGGGACCTGCGGCGGCACTGCTCTCAGGCACCGAGCCCACGGAGGCGTGAGGACTGTGCGGGCGCGTGTCCGGCACGCTCCACGAGCTGGCCGACCATCAGCCGGACGACGGTCACCACATCGGGATCGTCGACCAGGTACACCTGGCGGCGGCCCTCGCGCCGGGACCGTACGAGCCCTGCCAGCTTGAGCTTCGTCAGGTGCTGGCTCACCGAGGGAAGGGTGCCGCCCACCCGGTCAGCGAGTCCGGTCACATCGCTCTCGCCCTGGGACAGGGCCCATACGATGTGCAGCCGCGCGGGCGTCGCCAGCAGGCCGAAGGCCGCTGCGGCCTCCGCCAGTACCTCCGCGGGCGGATCCTCGAAACCGCCGTCGGCAGCTCTCGACACTCTTGCTCTCCCTGTTCCGCGTGGCTCGATTCCTCGCACCCGAAGTCTTCAGTGTAGGCGCCGGAAGGAGACGGTCCCCGGCGAGGACGGGCGGACTGCGGACCGGTCCGCCCGGCGAATGAGCTGGACCTGTCACATCACCACGCTCCTCCATCGCCCGACACGGGGCCCGGACCAAGCCACATGACGAAGGAGTGCTTGCCCCCGAGTGACCAGTGCGCAAGGCTTACGGCAACGGGGCACGGGGAACGTATGAGCGGGGAGGAGCGGGGAATGGCGCTGGACAGGGGACTCGACTGGCTCCTTGACGACCTGACGAGCAGGGTCGAATACATACGGCACGCGCTGGTGTTGTCGAACGACGGACTGGTGACCGGCGCGAGTACGGGGCTGGCCCGCGAGGACGCCGAGCATCTCGCCGCGGTCTCGTCCGGGCTGCACAGCCTGGCCCGCGGATCGGGCCGCCACTTCCGGGCCGGGAAGGCCCGCCAGACCATGGTGGAGTTCGACGAGGCACTCCTCTTCGTGACGGCGGCGGGGGACGGCAGCTGTCTGTGCGTGCTGAGCGAGGCGGAGGCGGACGTCGGCCAGGTCGCCTACGAGATGACACTGCTGGTCAACAGGGTCGGTGAACATCTGGGTGTCGCCGCGCGGCAGGCGGCGGGCGAGGGGGCCGACCGCCCCTGATCCGGTGATCGGGCCGCGGGGGTTGTCCACAGGCCGGGCGGTTGGATTCTCTTCCGGGTTACGGTGCTCACAGAGAGTCACCGAGCCTCACGGGGGAGAGAGTCATGACTGTTGCTGAAGGCGTGTGCATGCCCACCGCCGGTCCGACAGCGGTGGGCGTGCCTGCCGCAAGCGCGATGGCGGTGGGTACGGCGGCGCGGGAACTCGGCTTGAAGCGAGGCGAGTTCGCGATCGCCGTACATCTGGGGCTGATCCGCCTGATGGTGCCGCAGGACGGTGGGCGGCCGAGGGTCGGCCGCGACGAGATCGAGCGGCTCCGTTCGCAGGACGGGTTCCCGGAGACGCTGAGGGAGCGGGTGCGCACGGTCGGTACGGCAGAGGGTGCCCGGCAGCTCGGGATCAGTCCGGACCGCTTCACCAGGTTCGCCCGCGCGGGATGCCTCACACCCGTCACCTTCTACCTCAACCGGTACCGCGCAATCGTCTGGCTCTATCTCGCCGACGAACTCGCGGGGTTCGCCGCCCGGGAACCGCAGCTTCTGACCGGCAGGAGCCCGGGCTGGCTGCGCGACCGGTTGGAGGGCGGCGCCGACTGCCGTGCGGGCAACTGGCGTTCACGCCGGGTCGAACGGCTGCTGAGCCTCACGGAGGACCCGTGGGCCCGAGTGGCCGTGCTCGCGGACACGCTGGACCCGGTGCAGTTGGCGGAGGTGGTCGATGATCCGTACGAACGCGCGTACCTCGCCCGGCTCCGACCCGAGCCTGCCTTCGGGCCGACCGGTCCGGTGTGGGCGCGGGAGACCATGGCGCACCTGATGAGAGCGGATGAGCCGGACGAGCTGTTGTGGCGGCGAGTGAATCTGATCATGGAGCTGGACAACGCCCGGGAGGTACGGCCGGCACCGCATCCGGGCGGCGATCGGTGTGCCCTCCCGTCTCCGGCGGGCGAGCGTGCGACCGACCCGGATTCTCGCGCCGATGCGGATGCCGATGCCGATGCCGATCTCAGGTCCGGGGCCAGGTCCGGTCCGGAGTGCGACCTCGTCCCTGGGGGCCCTTCCTCCGTCCCGCCGGGTCCATGCCCGGAGCCCGGCCCCGTCCGGGCGCCGACGGGCGCAGCGGAACCAGTGGTTGGCCTGCTTGCCCGGATCGGTCTGCGCAGGCGCACAAGCAGGGAGGCCGGCCGTCGGCAATCCCCGCCGGGGCGTGCGCCGTTCGCCGGGTGATGAGGACGATGCCCCTGTACGCAACCCGACGGTCGGCCGCCGGACGGAGGAAAAGAGCTCGCGGCGCGGTAGCGGCACCGGCATCCTGTCTCCCATGCTGATCAGGGAAGCCACCACCGAGGACTGGCCCGCCATCTGGCCCTTCTTCCACGAAATCGTCGCAGCGGGCGAGACCTTCACCTACCCACTCGATCTCGGCGAAGGAGAGGCCCGCTCCTGGTGGCTCCTGGAGTCTCCCAACCGTACGGTCGTCGCGGTCGACGACGACGGGACGATCCTCGGCACCGCCAAGATGAACACCAACCACATGGGCAATGGCTCGCACATCGCGAGTGCCAGTTACATGGTCGACCCCAAGCGTTCGGGGCAGGGTGTGGGCCGGGCCCTGTGCGAGTACACCCTGGACTGGGCCCGCACGTCGGGTTTCCGTGCCATGCAGTTCAACGCGGTGGTCGAGACCAACGTCCACGCCGTCAGGCTCTACCGCTCGCTCGGATTCGAGATCCTCGGAACCCTCCCGGAGGGATTCGACCACCCGGAAAAGGGCTTCGTCGGGCTGCACATCATGCACTGCCGCCTCTGACAACGGCATCGCCGCTCACCCTCCGGTCCGCAGAGTGCCCGGCATGTCCGAAGCCGCGGTGATGCGTGAGCAGTTGCGGCCGCGGGTGCCTGGTGGGGCGGGTGCGGCAGGTGTCGGTGAGGGCAGTACTCTGCGCCCCACCGCCATTCGGGCGATGAAACACATGCGGAGGAAGAATCCATGACCATACCCAGGAGATCGTTGCGTGCTGCGGGAACGCTCGCAGCCGCCGCGGTCGTCGGCCTGACCGGCGCGGTGCTCACCGCCGGCCCGGCCGCAGCACACACCCCCACCTGGGCCGTGACCTGCTCCGAGGTGAGTCTTGACCTGACCGCCTACAACAGCAAGGTCACCAACCAGGTGACCGTCACTGTCGACGGCAAGGACCTCCTGCCCACCGAGTCCTTCGGCAGGGAGTTCCACAAGAAGCTGGAGCTGCCCAAGCACGACAAGGAGCTCACGGTCCACCTCGTCGTCAAGGCCGGCGACGGCGACAACTTCTCGCGCGACGAGACCAAGTCGGCACCCGTGTGCGAGGACGCCACCACCACCCCGCCGCCCGCGCCGTCCGAGGGCACCCCGTCGCCGGCACCCTCCACCGAGCCGCCGACCGCGAGTGCCAAGCCCAGCGAGGAGCCCTCGACGTCCGCGCCCCCCGTGGTGACCCCGAGCCCGAGCTCACCGGACCTGGCCGAGACGGGTTCCTCGTCCGCCACCCCGGTCATCGCCGGAGCGGCCGTGGCCGTGCTGCTGGCGGGCGGCGGCATCATGTGGTCCGTGCGCAAGCGCCGTACCGCACAGGACTGACGAATGAGCCGGTGGTCCCGACACCGGTAGTGCCGGGACCACCGGTCTTGTCCGTGCCGCCGCACGCCCGGTGCGTGCGGCGGCACGGTTTTCGACACGCCGTCACACCTGTTGCCCGGCCGGCCGGGCAGCGACGACGGGCGGCCCCGGGGGCCCGATCTCGCACCAGACCGCCTTGCCCTCGCCGCGAGGTTCGATGCCCCAGCGGGTGGCGACGGCATCCAGGAGCAGCAGCCCCCGGCCCGAAGTGGCGGTTTCGCCCGGACTGCGCCGTCTCGGCCAGGCACTGGAGCGGTCCTGGACGGAGAGGCGGACCCGCCGGACCGGCTCCGGCAGCACCTCCAGCGTGAGGACCGCGCCGCCCTCCGTGTGCAGCAGGACGTTCACCAGCAGTTCGCCGGTCACCAGCTCGGCGTCGTCGGCGAGTTCGGCCATGTCCCAGTCGGTCAGGGCCTGGCGCACGATGTTCCGGGCGTCGGAAAGTCCCTCGGGGTCCGCCTGGTGAACGTACTGGTGCAGCCGTGGTGCCCTTGGCGAACCGGGGTCCGGGCTGCGCCGAAGGACCAGCAGAGCCACGTCGTCGCCCGAACCCCAACGCTCCCAGAGCCGGTCCGAGAGATGGTCGGCCAGCGCCTGGGCGCTCGCCGGCCCCGTGCTCACCTCATGGATCAAAGCCTGCAACCCCGTGTCGATGTCGGCGCCCGGCTCTTCCACCAGCCCATCGGTGTACAGAACCAGCGTCTCGCCCGGAACCAGGTCGAGCCGGGTCTCCGGGAACTCCTCGTCCTCGAAATCGGTCGAGATGCCCAGCGGCATTCCGCCGCGCACCTGGGGGCTGCCGACCCGCCCGTCCATGTGCCGGATCAGCGGACCCAGATGCCCGGCGCGGACCACACGCACCGTGCCCGACGCGAGATCGACCTGGGCGTACGTACAGGTCGCGAAGCGGTCCGTGTCCAGTTCGGCGAGGAAGCGCGAGGCCCGCGCCAGTACCGTCGAGGGAGCATGCCCCTCGCCGGCGTACGCGCGCAGGGCGATGCGCAACTGGCCCATGATGGCGGCGGCGTGCGTGTCGTGCCCCTGTACGTCACCGACCACGATCCCGAACCGGTCCTTGGGCAGCGCGATCACGTCGTACCAGTCACCGCCGACCTGACGTCCGCTCCAGGCGGCGTGGTAGCGCACGGCGATCTCGCCGCCCTCGATCTCCTGGATCCTCCGCGGCAGCATCGCGGCCTGGAGCCCGGTGGCGAATTCACGCTCCTCGTCGAAGAGCTTCGCGCGCTGGAGGGACTGCGCCACGATGGCGGCCAGCCCCAGACACAGGTTGCGCTCGTCCGCGTTGAAGGACGTGTTCTCGCGGTAGAAGAGCGCCAGTGTGCCGAGGGAACGGGCCTGGGCCACGAGCGGCAGATAGGCGGCGGCCCGGAACCTCAGCCGGCCGGCGGAGGGGGCCAGCACCGGGTAGCGGTGGGTGAGAGCCGAGACCGAGGTCAGGAAGCGGGGCCGACCGCTGAGGACGGTGTCCGCCAGGGGGAACCGCCGGTCCAGCCCGGCGTCCCCGAGTCCGTCGACCGCCTCCGCCGAATCGCCGCTCAGGGCGATGACGCTCAGCGTGGTGTTCTCCACCAGGGCCAGCGAGAGACCGTCCGCCCCGAGCCGGGCGAGCCCGCCCGGTCCGGTGAGCGCCGCGGTGACGTCGTCGACGGTCACCGCACGTGACAGCGCGCTCGTTGTGCGTTCAACGATGCTGGTCTGTCGCTGCCGCCGCTTTTCCAGATCGAGCACGAAGGCCGAATGGGTGACTTCCGCAGTGGCGTCCTGAACCACGCCGACGATCCGGTGCGCCCGGCCGTCGTCGGCGCGCAGTATTCGTGCCTGGATGTGGGTCCACTGCTCCCTGCCGTTGTCCATCGGCACTCGGAAATGGACGCTGTACGAACTGCGACCGCTCTTGATCGCCTCGTCGATCGCCACATCGAGACGGTTCCGTTCCGACTGTTCCAGGCGGTCGAGTACGGTTTCGGGCCGTGAATCGAAGGTCTGCGGATCGAGGCCGAACACCAGCAGCCCGGCATCGTCCATGTCGAGCGTCCCTGCCTCCACATCCCATTCGAAGCTGCCCATCCGGTTCATGGCAAGGCGCTGTGCCGTCGCGATCTCGCCGTTGTGCGTCTTCTCGATCAGCGGGCGAGGCGGGACGGAAGTGCTCGATTGCTGGTCGTGATCGGTCATTCCTGCTCCGGAGGTCGCCGGGCGGGGCTGCCGGGCGGCGCGGCCCGTACAGGGTGACTCAATTGTCGAACCGCTTCCGGCAGGTTGCCACAGCGGAAACCCGGCGAAATCCGGCCGGAAGACAGGATTGGTCGGGCCGCGCGGACCCCGGACCCCTGCTGTTCCGACGCCGGCCCCGCCCCGCAGAATGGCAGCGGAAGATCGTCCGCGATCGGCGGTCGATACGGCACAGGGGCTGACCGGAGCGCATTCATGAACCACGAAGATCCAGTTCTGCTGCACACCGAAGGACGCGTCCGGCACATCACGCTGAACCGCCCACGTGCCCTCAACGCACTGAATCACGTCATGGTGGCCCGCATCACCGAAGCGCTCGCCGAAGCCGAGCACGACGACTCGGTCATCGCGGTCCTGATCACCGGGGCGGGCGAGCGGGGACTCTGCGCGGGCGGCGACATCCGGTCCATCTACGAGGACGCCCGGGCCGGCGGCAGCGAGTCGATGGACTTCTGGCGCGACGAATACCGGCTCAACGCCCGCATCGCCCGATTCCCCAAGCCCTACGTCGCGATCATGGACGGCATCGTGATGGGCGGCGGTGTAGGAGTCTCGGCCCACGGCGACGTCCGTGTCGTCACCGAGCGCTCCCGGATCGCCATGCCCGAGACCGGCATCGGATTCGTCCCCGACGTCGGCGGCACCCACCTGCTCGGTGCGGCGCCCGGTGAGCTGGGCACCCACCTGGCGCTCACCGCGGAAGCGGTCGGCGCGGGCGACGCGCTGCTGTGCGGCCTCGCCGACCACTTCGTCCCCTCGCAGCGGCTCGCCGAACTCACCGCGGACCTGGCCGGCTGCGGCACGGCCGCCGAAATCGAGGAGACGGTGCTGCGGTACGCCTCACCGGCGCCGGAGGGCGAACTGGCCGCGCACCGTGAGTGGATCGACGCCTGCTACGGGGCGGCCTCGGTGGAGGAGATCGTCGAGCGGCTCGACAACAGCGGTGTTCCTGCCGCCAAGCAGGCCGCCGAAACCATCCTGACCAAGTCGCCCACCTCGCTCAAGGTGACTCTCTCGGCTCTGCGCAGGGCGCGCCGGATCGGCAGCCTGGAGGCGGTGCTCGACCAGGAGTACCGGACTTCGTGCACCGCCTTCACCAGGCCCGACTTCGTGGAGGGCGTGCGCGCCCAGATCATCGACAAGGACCGCGACCCGCGGTGGAGCCCGGCGGCTCTCGCCGGGGTCACCGACGCCGATGTCGCACTCTTCTTCGCCCCGCTCGGCGACCGCGAACTCGGCCTGGCCACCACCTCCGGATCGACGGACTGAGTCGCACCCGGAGGGGCGGCGCGCGCACTCGGCAGGACGGCGGGAGCACTCGGCAGGGCGGCGGGCCACGTTCGGGAATCAGAGGTCGTTCGGCCCGTCGACCGTGCGGAACGGGACGCCGAGCAGGTCGGCCGCGGCCCTGAGGTCCTTGGCGCGATGGCCGGTGCACAGCGTCCAGTGGTGACCGATGCCGGTCGCGGACCAGGCATCGGTCCACTCGCCCGGGTCGAAACCGAAGTCGACCCGCGAGGTGGTGTTGCCGATCTCCAGCAGCGGCCCGGGCACCACCTCGCCCTCGGAGGCGATGAAGGTGAAGGTCCCGTCGGCCTCCTGCCCGACGCCGAACGTGGTGACCGGTCCGTGCCGGACGTCGAATTCCACGCTCACGCCCCAGCCGCGCTTGCCGTGGTAGACGCCGAGTCCGCGCAACAGCGGATCCTTGGCACTGATGGCGAGGTGGGCCGGACCGTCGTGGCCCATCTCCACCACCCGGTCCCGGAAATTGAGGGCCTGGAGTTCGGTGAAGGAGCCTCCGGCGCCGATGGTGTCGGCGATCAGCATGGCGAGGCTGGTGCGCAGCTCGTACTCACCCGCCATCGGGATGCCGCGCGCGGTCAGCAGCGACGCGCCGAGGATCATGCCGGCGCCGAGCCGCTCGTGGATCTCGCCCTCCAGACCGCGGTGGTAGTAGGCGAGACTGTCGAGGGCGAAGTCCTCCACGAGCCGGTCCAGCCCGACCGACACGCGGGCGGCCCACGCGAGATCGTTCTCGTCGACCGAGTCGTCGAGGGCGAAGACCTTACGCGCGAGCGCGACCCGTTCGGCGGCCGCCTCATCCGTGACGGCGGCGACCCGGATCCGCAGGTCGTCGAATTCGAGGACTTCGACATGCCCTCCGAACTGAGTGGAGACCAGCGTCAGGTCGGTGGAGACGTCGAGCATGCCGGGGTAGAGGTGGCCCATCAGGCCGTGCCGGCCGTGACGCAGCGCCGCGTGGACCTGAGCGGCACGGATCCAGCGGCCGATCCGGTTCCACGCGTTCTCGTCGCGCAGATGGCCCGAGACGGAGCGGAAGGGGATGCCGCCGCGCCGGAACACATTGGCGATCTCCGGCAGCGGGCACTGCCCGCAGTACGCCAGCCACTTGCCCGTATCGGTGTCCGGGTGGTCCATCGCCTCGGTCGGCTGGAGATCGATGACCAGCACCGGAGCGTGCGCGCGCTGGGCGATCGGCAGCACCATCGAGGCGGTCAGATATGTCGTCAGAAACGTCACCACGATGTCGCAGTCGGCCGAGCGGAGCCGTTCCGCGGCCGTCGCCGCCTCCTGCGGATCGGAGATGAAACCGGCGTCGACGACCTCGCAGCCCATCTCCTCGAACTGCCCGGTCACGAAGCGGGCCGACTCCCGCAGCCGGTCGAGAAGACCGGGGAACTGCGGCCAGTACGCACCGAGTCCGCCGGACACCAGACCGATCCGGGTACGACGGTGCGCGGTGCGGGCGAGCACACCGTCGAGCGCGGCGGGCGGGACATCAGTCATGAGTTTCCTTCCTTCGGTTCCGTCGGAGACCCGGGCTTCCCGGAGGGGCGCCCGGTTCTCCGACGAGGGCAGGGGCCGCACCGGCTCAGCCCGGGTCCAGCCTCGCGGCCGCCCGGTCCCAGGCCCGCCGGTCGCCTCGTGGGGTGTAGTGGCGCAACTCCTGGGTCCGTGCCACCAGTCGTCGCATGGACACGAGGTCGCCCGCCAGCCCGTGCGTGCGCGCCTGCAACAGGATGTTGCCCAGCGCGGTCGCCTCCGCCGGGCCGGCCGTGACGGGCAGCCCCGTGGCATCAGCGGTCCACTGGCAGAGGAGCTCGTTGCGCGAACCCCCGCCGACAAGATGGATCCGGCTCAGCTCCCGCCCCGCGAGGGCGGATGCCTGCCACAGCGTCCTGCGATGGGCCAGCGCCAGGCTCTCCAGTACACACCGGACATAGCCGCCCGGCCCGTCGGGCGGGACCTGCCCGGTCCGTACGAGATGGGCGTCGATCCGCGACGGCATGTCACCCGGCGGGAGAAACGCCTCGTCGTCGGGATCGATCACCGCGGCGAACGGCCGGGCCCGGGCCGCCGAAGCGAGCAGTTCGGCCAGCCCCGGTGCGACACCCCGCAGGTCCCAGGTCCGGCGGCACTCCTCCAGCAGCCACATCCCCATGATGTTGCGTAGGTAGCGCACGGTTCCGTCGACCCCGCGCTCGTTGGTGAAGCCGGCCGCACGGGACTCCTCCGTCAGTACCGGAGCCGCCAGCTCCAGTCCGGCCAGCGACCATGTACCGCAGGAGACATAGGCGAACCCCGGCTCGGTGGCGGGCACCGCCGCGACCGCCGACGCCGTGTCGTGCGAGGCCACGGCCGTCACCGGTGTCCCGGCCGGCAGCCCCGTGTACTCGGCGACATGCGGCAGCAGCTCTCCCGCCGAGTCACCCGGCTCACGCAAGGGCGGGAACCAGGAACGTTCCAGGCCCAGCCTGCCGATCAGCTCGTCGGACCAGGCGCCGGCCGACGCGTCGAACAGACCGGTCGTCGACGCATTGGTGATCTCCGCGCCCACCGTGCCGGTCAGCCAGTTCGTCAGCAGATCGGGGATGAGGAGCATCGTCCGTGCCGAATCCCACTGGGCACTCGTACGGTGGGCGGCCAGCTGGAACACGGTGTTGAACGGCAGATGCTGCAGGCCTCCGACGGCATACAGCTCCTGCGGCCCGCACACCGCCAGTACCTGCTCGGCCGCCGTTCCGTTCCGGCTGTCGCGGTAGTGGAAGGGCAGCCCGAGCAGGGCCCCGTCGGCGTCGAGAAGGCCGTAGTCGACCGCCCATGTGTCGATGCCGATCGAGGCGATCGGACCGCTTCGCGCGGCTGACCGCAGACCGTCCAGCATGCCCTGGTACAGCGAGAGCACGTTCCACCGCAGCCCGTCCGGCAGCCGGACCGGCGTATTGGCGAACCGGTGCACCTCGGTCAGTGTGAGCCTTTCCGGCCCGGCCAGGCCCGTGATCACCCTCCCGCTGGTGGCACCGAGGTCCACGGCGGCGAAGGTCGCGTCGCTCTGTGACGTCACAGACATGACCATCCCATCCGGGTGATCGCGGAACACCGAGGCGCCCCGCAGGCCCGCCCCGGCACATCCGTCCAGGGCATCGCCGCGACAGGGGTCATCGGAGGAAGGCCGCAGCCACGCCGGCGTCGACGGGAACATGGAGGCCGGTCGTGTGCGTGAGATCCCCGCCGGTCAGCGCGAAGACGGCGTTGGCCACATGCTCCGGCAGCACCTCGCGCTTCAGGATGGTCCGCTGGGCGTAGAACTCGCCGAGCTTCTCCTCCTCGATGCCGTACGTCGCCGCACGCTGGGCGCCCCAGCCGGCCGCGAAGATTCCCGAACCCCGCACCACACCGTCGGGGTTGACACCGTTGACGCGGATGCCGTGCTCGCCCAGTTCGGCGGCGAGCAGCCGCACCTGATGCGCCTGATCGGCCTTGGTGGCCGAGTAGGCAATGTTGTTCGGACCCGCGAACACCGCATTCTTCGAAGCGATGTAGACGATGTCGCCACCGAGGTTCTGCGCCGTCATCATCCGCGCGGCCTCGCGCGACACCAGGAACGAGCCGCGCGCCATGATGTCGTGCTGGAGATCCCAGTCCCGGGCCGTCGTTTCGAGCAGTGGCCTGGAGATGGAGATCCCGGCGTTGTTCACCACGAGATCCACGCCGCCGAAGGCGAGAGCGGCGGCCCGGAACGCGGCGGCGATCTCCTCCTCACTGGTCACATCGACCGTCACGGCGAGCGCCTTGTCCGCCCCGCCGAGATCCTCCGCCACCGAGGAGGCGTTGGCCGCGTCGATGTCCGCGACGACGACACACGCTCCCTCCGCGACCAGCCGGTGTGCGATGGCCTTGCCGATGCCGGACCCCGCGCCCGTGACCAGCGCCACCCGGGTGGCCAGCGGCTTGGCCTTCGGCATCCGGCGCAGCTTGGCCTCCTCCAGCTCCCAGTACTCGATCCGGAACTTCTCGGACTCCTCGATCGGTGCGTACGAGGAGACGGCCTCCGCACCACGCATCACATTGATGGCATTGAGATAGAACTCCCCGGCGACCCTGGCCGTCTGCTTGTCCTTGCCGAAGGAGAACATGCCGACCCCGGGCACCAGCACGATCGCCGGGTCCGCACCGCGCATCGCGGGGGAGTCCGGCGAGGCGTGACGCTCGTAGTACGCGCGATACGCCTCCCGGTACTCCTCGTGCAGCTCCTTCAGCCGTGTTACCGCCTCGTCCAGCGGGGCGTCCGAGGGCAGGTCGAGGACGAGCGGCCTGACCTTCGTACGAAGGAAGTGGTCCGGACAGGACGTGCCGAGGGCGGCGAGCCTCGGGTGTTCGGCACGGGCGAGGAAGTCGAGCACCGGACCGGTGTCCGTGAAGTGCCCCACCTGCGGACGGTCGGTGGAGGCCAGACCGCGGACCAGCGGGGCGAGCGCGGCCGCGCGCTCGTGGCGCCGGTCCTCGGGAAGCGGCTCACGGCCCGCCCACTCGGGGCCGAAGGGTTCGGCCCTGCCCCGTTCCTGGAGGAAGGTCTCGGCGGTGCGGATCATCCACAGGGCGTTGTGCTCGCACTCCTCGGACGTCTCGCCCCAGGCCGTGATGCCGTGCCCGCCGAGGATCACCCCGACGGCCAGGGGGTTGGCCTCCTTGACCGCGGCGATGTCCAGACCCAGTTGGAATCCCGGCCTGCGCCAGTCCACCCAGGCCACCTTGTCGCCGAAACACGCCGCGGTCAGCTTCTCGCCGTCGGTGGCGCACGCCAGCGCGATTCCCGAGTCCGGATGCAGATGGTCGACGTGGGCGGCCTCGACCAGGGCATGCATCGCCGTGTCGATGGACGGGGCCGCACCGCCCTTGCCGTGCAGGCAGTAGTCGAACGCCGCAACCATCTCGTCCTCGCGTTCCACCCCCGGGTACACGCTCTTGAGGGCGCGCAACCGGTCCAGGCGCAGCACGGCGAGCCCGGACTCGGTGAGCGTGCCGAGATCGCCGCCGGAGCCCTTGACCCACAGCAGTTCGGTGTCGTCACCCGTGACCGGGTCGGAGCCGTTGGCCTTGACCGAGGTGTTGCCACCGGCGTAGTTGGTGTTCCGGGCGTCGGAGCCGATCCGGTGGGCGCGTTCCAGGAGCGCGGCGACTTCGGGATGCGTCGCGGAGGTCATGAGTTTCCTTCGTGGTCGGGGGTCCGTATGAACCGGTCGATGGTCGTACGGGGGAGGGGAGCCCGGGGCTCAGGCGCCCCAGCCGGCCTGATCGCCACCGACCCGGGCGGCGGCGATCCGCTCCTGATTGCCCGAGGCCAGATAGGCGGCGAACGGATCCCTCGCCAGGCCGAATTCCTCCCGCACCTCGGCCAGCAGCGGACGTACATCGGTGTTGTAGGCGTCCATCAGGGCGCCGTTCGCGGCCAGCACATCGCCGGACTGCTGTGCGGCACCCAGCGCCGCCATGTCGACCAGCAGCGCCTTGGCGGTCGCTTCCTGCACATTGGCGACCGACCGGATCACGGCGGGGATCTTCGCCTCGATGTTGTGGCACTGGTCGAGCATGAAGTTGACGTTCGTCCCGGTCTTCAGACCGTCGTTCCTGACCACCTCGTGCATGATCCGGAACAGCTGGAACGGGTCGGCGGCCCCTGCCATCAGGTCGTCGTCCGCGTAGAACCGCGAGTTGAAGTCGAAGGCGCCGAGCTTCCCCGCGCGCAGCAGGGACGCCACGATGAACTCGATGTTGGTGCCCGGTGCGTGATGCCCGGTGTCCACGACCACCTGGGCCTTCGGACCGAGCCGCAGACAGTGCGCGTACGCCGTGCCCCAGTCGGGAACGTCGGTCGCGTAGAACGCGGGCTCGAAGAGCTTGTACTCCAGCAGCATCCGCTGGTCGTCGCCCAGCCGCTCGTACACCTCGGCCAGCGCTTCGGCGAGCCGGTCCTGGCGAGCGGTGATGTCGTCCTGTCCCGGGTAGTTCGTGCCGTCGGAGAACCAGAGCTTGAGATCGGGGGACCCGGTCTCGTCCATGATGTCGACGCACTCCAGCAGATGGTCGGTGGCCTTACGGCGCACCTTCGGATCGGGGTGGGTGACCGAACCGAGCTTGAAGTCGTCGTCCTGGAACACGTTGGAGTTGATCGCCCCGATCCGCAGCCCGAGCCCCTCGGCGTGCCGGGTCAGCGCGGCGTAGTCCTCGACCCTGTCCCACGGAATGTGCAAGGACACCTTCGGCGCCACACCCGTGAACGCGTGCACCTGGGCCGCGTCCTCCATCTTCTCGAACGGGTCGCGCGGCACCCCCGGTTGTGCGAACACCTTGAAACGCGTGCCGGAGTTCCCGTACCCCCACGAGGGCGTTTCGATGACCTGGGACTTCAAAGCTGCCTTGACGGCCGACACATCAGACATGAACACCTCGTAAGCAGAGTCATCCAGCTACCGGAGACCGTTCGGATGTATGAATCGTTTCATCTGAACCGTACGCTAGGTTTGCCACAAGCTTCCAGTCAAGGCGCTGGTCGGGTTCTCTTGGCGGGTTGAATCAATTCATCGTGGGAGTACCCGGCCTGACGAGCCGTTCGGTGCATGGTGGCGCATCGGGGCGGCGGGGTGAAGAGGGCCCGCATGGGGCCGACCGGTGCGATCCCGGCCGGCCGTGTCGGGCTGCCGAGCACCCTGCGATCGCGGTGGCGCCCGCGAGGTCCCCGGTTCAGCGGCCGCCGACGGACATGCCCGGCTGCAGCGAGCTCACCAGGTCGAAGAACCGGGACTCGTTGCCGCAGAGGCCGGCCCGCTGGAGCGCGCCGTCGGCCTCGGCGATCGGAGAGGCGAGCAAGGGCACGTACAAGGGGCCGTCTTCGGGATCCGCGAGCGCGGCGCGGGTGGCCTCCAGCAGTCGGACGTACGCCTGGGCCGCGGCGAGTTCGTCATTGCGCATCTCAGCATCTCCCGGTCAGAGGTGTCGGACCCACCAGCATCCCCCATGGGTCTGACAATGCCGGTCGAAGGCGGCGCCGGGCGGCCCGTCATCCGCCGTCCGGTCCCCGTGCCCCGGCCGGCGGTTCGACCTCCAGGAATCTTCGGCGCCGCGCTCCCCGGTACAGCAGCACCGTCCAGCCCAACTCCCGCAGCACCGCCGAGCACCGGGTCAGCCCGGCCTCCTCCGAGCGGGATGCCCCGCTGCCCGGCGGACCGAGCCATTCGACCCGGACACCGCCCGGTGCCTCGCCCTGCTGCAAGCGGTAACCGGTCGCCGTCCGCAGCCCCGATCCGTCGACGGCCGAGGGGGCCAGGCCCGATGCCTCCAGGGCGATGGCGACCGCCCGTACCGGCCGGAGCACTTCCCATCGCGCCGGTACATGCTGCGGGTCGGCGTGTCCGGTGTTCGTCAGCCGACGGATCTGCAGCATCCCCTCGAACGCCGTCCGCACGGAAGCGGAGCGTCCCGTGTCCGGCTCCGGAGTCCTCGGACCGTCCCCGGTCGCCGGTTCGAAACCGGCCCCGTTCCCGGTGTCCATCAGTGTCCCCCTTCGGCCGTGCCGTACCGCTGCCAGTGTGCGTCGTGCCACTGACAGCGGCTCTGGCGCGGGGCGCGGGCGGCCTCTTCAGCCGCCGAGCACCTTGCCCGGGTTGAGGATGCCGTGCGGGTCCAGCGCCGCCTTCACCGCGTGATGCATGCCCAGCACCGCGGAACCCAGCTCCTTGTTCATGCCGCGCATCTTCAGCAGCCCCACCCCGTGCTCACCCGTCACCGTGCCACCGAGGGCGATCGCGTCGTCGAGAATGTCCTCGAAGGCCGACTGGGCGCGGGCGCGGGCGGCTTCGTCGCCGGGCGCCGTGATGATCAGCGGGTGCAGGTTCCCGTCCCCGGCATGGGCGATGTTGGCCACCAGGATGTCGTGCCGGGCCGCCGTCCTCTCGATCCGGGCCAGCATCTCGGGCACCGCGGTCCTGGGCACGCACACGTCCTCGGTCAGGACCGGACCGAGCCGTTCCAGCGCCGGATAGGCGAGCCGGCGTGCCTGGAACAGCGCATCGGCCTCCTGCTGGTCCGTGGAGACCGCGGCCCAGGTGGCCCCGGCCCGCTCGAAGCACTCCCGTACCAGCTCGGCCTCGGCGTCGCCCTCGGCTCCCGGTGTGTCGACCCGTCCCAGCAGCACCACGTCCGCGTCGGCGGAGAGCCCCATCTTCTTCCAGGCGTCGACGGCCGCGAGACAATGGCGGTCGACCAGTTCGAGGGCCGAGGGAATCACGCCCGACGCGGTCACGGCGCTCACCGCCTCACCGGCGGCCACCACCGACGAGAAGTATCCGGCCACGGTCCGTTCCTGAGGGCGTGCCGGACGCAGCCGCACCGTGATCTCCGTGATCACGCCGAGGGTGCCCTCGGAGCCGACCATCAGCCCGGCCAGGTCGTATCCCGCCACACCCTTCGCGGTGCGCCGGCCGAGCGGGACGACCTCGCCGAGCCCGTTGACCACTTCGAGGCCGAGCACGTAGTCGCGCGTCACTCCGTACTTGACGCAGCACATGCCCCCGGCATTGGTGGCGACGTTCCCGCCGATCGTCGACCAGGGCGAGCTGGCCGGATCCGGCGGATACCAGAGCCCGTGCTCCGCGCCCGCCGCCCGCAGATCGTCGTTTACCACTCCCGGCTGGACGACGGCCAGCCGCTCCGCCGGGTCGATGCGGACGATGCGGTTCATGTCCTCGAAGGACACGACGATCGCCCCGTCCACGGCGTTCGCACCGCCCGAAAGGCCGGTGCCCGCGCCGCGCGGCACCAGCGCAATGCGGTGGGCCAGACAGTGCCGGACCACATCCCTGACCTCTTCGGTGCTCTGCGGACGCACCACGGCCAGGGGCGTTCCGTACGGGGCCCACTCGGCCTCGTCGTGCTGATACCGCGCGAGGCCGGCCGGATCGGTCAGTACCCGCCGGGCAGGGATGTCGTCGACTGCTGCGTTCGCCACGTCCGTGGCCACCTCCCACTACAAAGATGTATTACCCATCATCATTGCGCGCAGGATCCCGGACCGGAAGCCCCCGCTCCGACGCGCCGGACAGGTGGCCGAAGGGCGCCCAGCGGTGAGTGACCCAAGACCGACCGGCATCGCGATGATCATGAAATTAACGCGAACGGGTGACGGATCCCGATAGGGTCGACCGTCCGACAAATCCGTACCCGGAGGATCCACGCACCGTGCCCGACAACGTCCAAGGCCCCGGCACCGACCGTGCCGCGCTGCGCGCCGACTGCGCGAACTGCTTCGGGCTGTGCTGCGTAGCACTGACCCTGACACGGTCCGCGGACTTCGCGATCGACAAGGACGCCGGGAAGCCCTGCCGGAACCTCCAGGAGGACTTCCGCTGCGGCATCCACACCGAGCTGCGGACCCGGGGCTTCCCCGGTTGCACGGTGTACGACTGCTTCGGGGCGGGCCAGAAGGTCTCCGGCGAGACCTTCCACGGACAGGATTGGCGCGGCGCCCCGCGGACCGCCCGGCAGATGTTCCAGATGTTCCCGGTCATGCGGCAGCTCCACGAGCTGCTGTGGTACCTCACGGAAGCGCTGTCCCTGGAAGCGGCGCGCTCCCTCCACCACGAGATCCGGCGCGCCCTCGACGAGACGGAACGCCTCACCCACCTCCCGGCGGACGCCTTCCGCGAACTGGACGTGGCTGGGCATCGCGACGTCGTGGCCGAGCTGCTGCGCCGTGCCGGCGCCCTGGTACGAGCTACGGCGCCGCGCAGGAAGAAGCGTGATCACCGGGGCGCCGACCTCATCGGAGCACGGCTCAGGGGTGCCGATCTGCGGGGCGCCGACCTGCGGGGCGCGTATCTGATCGCAGCGGACCTCACCGGTGCCGATCTGCGCCTGGCCGACCTGATAGGTGCGGACTTCCGGGACGCGGACCTGTCCGGCGCCGACCTCACGACGAGCCTCTTCCTCACCCAGTCCCAGCTCAACGCCGCCGGGGGAGACACCGCGACGAAACTCCCGCCGTCCCTCGACCGCCCCACGCACTGGGCCCGGTGAACACCGGCCCGGAGGCGGCCACCGACCGATGACCCTTGCCGCGCCACCGACTGTCGCGGACCGGTCCGGACGCGCCCCGAGAATCGGCCGGTGCGTCGGGGCACTGCGGACATGTCCGGTTCGTTGCACAGTGTGGCGTACCCGGAACGCCGCAGACGACCGGACCGAGGAGTCCCGCACATGGCCAGCAGTACCGACCACAGCCGCACCGAACCGCATCGCACGGAAGGGAACCGCACCCGTCTGGTCGAGCACCTGATGGAGCGGTTCCCGCACGTGCCCCGGGAAGCCGTCATCAAGGAAGACCTGCTGCGCGGCGGACTGGCCTTCGACGAATCCGCGCTCAGCGACAACGAGGGAGGTGACGTCAAGCCGAAGTCCTACTTCATCTTCTCCTTCGACCACGGGACGCTCCCCGAGCTCGGCGCCGCCGCCCTGCGCCGCCCGCCGGAGGAGATCGTCCTCACCGGCGGACCTTACGACCTGCGCAGGACCGTCGTGTCGGTCCGGGTCAACCCGGCGTCCCCGTACCGCGTCGCGGCCGACGACGACGGCGTGCTCGGGCTGTACCTCGACGGCCGGCGGATCTCCGATGTGGGCCTGCCGCCCATGCCGGACTACTACCGGCACACGCTGGAGAACGGCAAGTCCGTGATGGAGGTGGCGCCCACCATCCAGTGGGGGTACCTCGTCTACCTGACGGTGTTCCGGGTCTGCCAGTACTTCGGCGCGAAGGAGGAGTGCCAGTACTGCGACATCAACCACAACTGGCGCCAGCACAAGGCGGCGGGACGCCCGTACACCGGAGTGAAGCCGGTCGAGGAGGTCCTGGAGGCGCTCGCCATCATCGACAAGTACGACACGGCGAAGACCTCCACCGCCTACACCCTCACCGGCGGGGCCATCACCTCCCACATCGGCGGCCGTGACGAGGCCGACTTCTACGGTCAGTACGCCAGGGCCATCGAGGAGCGCTTCCCCGGCCGGTGGATCGGCAAGGTCGTGGCCCAGGCCCTGCCCAAGGCCGACGTGCAGCGATTCCACGACTACGGTGTGCAGATCTACCACCCCAACTACGAGGTGTGGGACCGCAGGCTGTTCGAGCTCTACTGCCCGGGCAAGGAACGCTACGTCGGCCGTGACGAGTGGCACCGCCGGATCCTGGACTCCGCCGAGGTCTTCGGCCCCCGCAATGTCATCCCCAACTTCGTGGCGGGCGTGGAGATGGCGGAGCCCTTCGGCTTCACCACGGTGGACGAAGCCATCGCCTCGACCACCGAGGGCCTGCGCTTCTTCATGTCGCACGGCATCACCCCGCGGTTCACCACCTGGTGCCCGGAGCCCACCACCCCGCTCGGGAAGACCAATCCGGACGGGGCGCCACTGGAGTACCACATCCGCCTGCTGGACGCCTACCGGGCGACCATGGAGGAGTACGGTCTCAGCTCGCCCCCCGGCTACGGCCCGCCCGGCGCCGGCCGCGCCGTCTTCTCCGTCAGTTCGTTCATGGACAGCCTTCCGGCCCGTCCGGACGACTCCCTCTAGGGCCTGTCCGGCGGATCATGTGACCGCTTCGCCCTCGATTCGTTGGCATGGACATGGGGCGGGGAGATCTGACGAACGAAGAGTGGACACGGCTGAAACCGCATCTGCCGAAGTCCGGGCAGCGCGGAGGTCGTTGGGCGAGCCACCGCACGGTGATCAACGGGATCCTCTTCCGGCAGCGCACGGGAGTGCCTTGGAGGGATCTACCTGCGCGTTTCGGCCCGTGGAAGACCGTGTACGAGCGGCACAGACGCTGGTCGGCGGACGGCACGTGGGACAAGATCTTCGCAGCTGTCCTGGCTGACGCCGATGCTGAAGGTCGCATCGACTGGTCGATGGTGAGCGTGGACTCGACGTCCTGCCGGGCCCACCAACACGCTGCCGGAGCCCACAAGAGACGCCCGCGAGTGCCGGGAAAAAGAACAACGCCTCGGCAGCACCGCCCCGATGAGGCACTCGGACGCTCCCGGGGTGGCCTCACCTGCAAAATCCATCTCGCCGGGGAAGGCGGACGCCGCCCTCTGGCCCTGCTGATCACACCGGGCCAGTGGGGCGACGCCCCACAGTTCATCCCCGTGATGGACCGTATCCGGGTGGGCCGCCATGAAGGCGGTCGCCCTCGCACCCGCCCCGACCATGTTGGCGGCGATAAGGCGTACAGCTCCCGACGCAACCGCCGCTACCTGCGCAGACGGCAGATCAAGCACACCATCCCCGAACCGAAGGACCAACGGGCCCACCGCAAAAGGCGCGGCAGCCACGGTGGTCGACCCACCGGCTTCGACAAGACGATTTACAAGCGCCGCAACGAAGTAGAGCGGACGATCAACGCACTGAAGAACTTCCGGGCCGTGGCTACGAGATTCGACAAACGCGCCTTCATCTTTCACGGCACTGTCACCGTTGTTGCGATCCGGCTCTGGCTCCGCACGTGATCCGCCGCTCGAAGCCTGCACGGCGTAGTACTCAGGGCTGCGGCTTCTTCCGTTGCCCGACCCAGGCCTCAAACCCTGCGGGATCGCGGACGCCGTCATCGAGGACCGCGCAGTAGACGTCGAAGCTCTTGACAGTCGTGCCGTACTCGGCACGGTCGGCCCAAGTCCGCTTGATTTCGATGATGGCCGCGCGGCTCTCGTCCGTCAGACGCGGTCGCAGGGTGGTCAGGTGGGCGGTCGAGGGCTGGCGTTCAGGCTTGTCGAGGAACCAGACGTCAAGGTTCCAGGTGGCCCCGGACGATACACACTCCACACCGAGGTACAGGCCGTCGGGGTAGGCGTCTGGCTCCCGGTTCCACGCCCCGCAGTCATTGCGGAAGCTCACAAGGCGGACGTGTGGGTGGGTCGCAAGCCGAGCACCGACCGCGGCGACAGCCGCCACGGCAGCATCGTCCAGACGCTCACACACCACGTCCAGATCCAGATCCCGACGGACCATCAGGCCCAGCGCCGCGCTCCCGACGATGGTCGGAGTGCCGACATCGGCCAGCAGCTCGTCCAGCCGGAGCTCCCGATATACGCCCTCCGCTTCGGCTCGCAACTCATCCTGCTCCCCCAACACCTCAGATACGTCCACACGATCACCCTACGGCGTCCGGTGGATCACTTCGTCGGCCTGGTGGACTGGCTCCAGAGTCAAGGTGGGGGGCCTCGCCCACGCCATGATCCGCCGGACAGGCCTTAGCGCTGGTGCGGGCCGCTGCCGGGTGCGGCGGCCGCCAGTTCACGCACGACACGTGCGAACCCCCGCACGAGGTTGCTGTCCGTGCCGTCGGCCCAGGCGAGCGAGGTCCGCAGCGGCTCGGCATCGGTGAGCGGCACCCAGGTGAGATCGGGCCGGGTGTAGTACCCGGCCATGCTCATCGGCGCGAAGCAGGTGGCGGAGCCCTCCGCCACCTGCTCCAGCATCTCCTCGGCGTTGCCGTTGGTCGGCCCCCATCTCGGACTCGACCCGTCCGGCCGGGGGTTGACAGCCCACCAGTCCACCCATCCGCGCGGCGCGCGCTCAGTCCACATCAGCGGCTCGTCACCCATGTCGAGTGGGGAGACCTCGTCGCGTCCCGCCGGCGGGTGTCCCGACGGCAGCCCCACGACGCGTGGCTCCGTGTGCACCGGTTCGGAGCGGAGGCCGGTCAGGTCGTTGGGCAACCAGACGAAGGCCACGTCCACCAGTCCTTCACGCAGCGCGGCGGCCTCCTGCCCCCAGTCGTACCGTCTGGGCACCACTCGCACTCCGGGGGGATGACGTCGCGCGAACTCGGCGCGTGCCCGAGTGGTGAGTTCACCCGCACCGCTCGCCTCGAACCCGACCCGCAGCACGCCAGTCTCACCGCGCCGGTGCCGCTCGGCGGCGGCGGACACCCGCTCCGACTGGCGGACCGTGAGCAGAGCCTCGGCGATGATCTCCCGGCCGGCATGCGTCGCAGACGCACCCCCGGCGTGCCGGTCGAAGAGCCGAACGCCCAACTCGGATTCGAGGCTCTTCAACGCGTAGGGCAGGGCCGGCCGGCTGATGTACAGCCGCTGTGCGGCCCGCCCGAGGTTCTCCTCGTCGGCGATCACGGTGCTCTGGCACGGACGCATCGACGTCGTCGTCGACAACGCGGGTCTCGGCATGGTCGGGGCGGTCGAGGAGACCACCGACCAGGAACTGCGTGACCTGATGGACCTGCACTTCTTCGGCCCCGCGGCAATGGTCCGCGCGGTGCTGCCGCACATGCGGCGGCAGCGGTCCGGCGCCATCGTGCAGATGAGCAGCATGCGCGGCCGGTTCACATTCCCCGGAGTCGATGCCTATTCGGCCACCAAATTCGCCCTGGAAGGTCTGTCCGAGGCACTCGCGGCCGAAGTGGCCCCGCACGGGATCAAGGTACTCATCGTCGAACCCGGATCGTTGCGCACCGGGTTCGCCGGGGGAGGGGCGCACCGGCAGACAACCGCGATGCCCGCGTACGACGCGGCCGTCGGCCCCGTCCGGGCGGGCCTCCCCGGCTCGGACGGCAAGCAGGAGGGCGGCCCCGACAAGGCCGCGGCCGCCATTCTCACCGCCCTCGCCGCAGAGAAGACGCCACTGCGACTGCCGCTCGGCAACGATGCGACCGACGCGATCCGGGCCCACCTCGAAGAGGCCCGTGCCGAGACACTTCTGTGGGAGAAGGTCAGTCGCAGCACCGCCTTCGACGGCTGAGGAGCGTGGCCACCACCACGGCTGCCGACGCGTCCGACGACGTCCGGACGCCGGGGCGGAGCGCCGGACGCGACAGGGCGGAGGCGCCGGGGCGGCTCGTCGTGCCCCGGCGTCGGGAACGTCAGGCGCGCCACTCGGCCGTGCGCTCGGGGGACGCCTCGGCGAGCGCCTTGCGGACGGCCTCCACGTCGCCCTGATGGCCGTAGACAGGTGTGCCGGGCTGCTGACGCCAGGAATCGTCGAGGCTCCCGGCGTCCACTGTGTCGAAGCCGAGTTCGTCGATGAGGTCGCGCACGACCTGCTTGGCCGTCGCGTCGTCACCCGCCACCGGCAGTGCCTGACGGCCGGGGCTGCCCTTGGGGAGCCCGTTGGAGAGGATGTCCTGTGCGTACGTCCCGTTGAACGCCTTGATCACCGGGTGGCCGATCTGTTCCTCGGTCCACCGGCTCTCGGGCTTGCCGTCCTCGATCTCGGCGATGCGGCCGTCGCGTTGCTGCGGGTAGTAGTTGCCCGTGTCGATGACCGCGGCCCCGGCCGCGGCGCCGTCGAGCAACCCGGCGGGCAGATCGGGGACCGCCTTGAGGGGGACGGTGACGACAACGACCTCGGCTCCCCGAGCCGCTTGAGACGCGTCGACCGCGGTGGCTCCGGTCTCCTCGGCGAGTGCGGAGAGCGTCTGCGGGCCGCGCGAATTGGCAATGGACACCTCGTGACCCAGTGCGGTGAGACGCCGGGCGAGGTTTCCGCCGATGTTGCCCGCTCCGATGATGCCGATCTTCATGGATCCGACCTTCCGATGGCGACTGCGGTACGTGATGTGGTCTCGCCGGTTCATCAACTACCCGTTTCCGGTCCGTATTCCTGGCAATGGCAAAACGATTCGCCCGTTCATCCGAAGGATGGGAACGACCGACTGCGGGCACGTACAGAAAGAGAACGGAAGCGCTCAAACCATTTGAAGGCGGTGCCCATGCTCCATGGCGTCGATGTCAGTTCCCATCAGTCGTCCTTCGACACGGACGGGCTCGACTTCGTCTTCATCAAGGCGACCGAGGGCCGCTCGTACGTCAATCCACATCTCTCGGCGCAGGTGAAAAGGGCCAGGGACGCGGAGTGCGTGCTCGGCTTCTACCATTTCCTCTGGCCGGGGAACATCACGGCCCAGGCCGAGTACTTCGTGAGCAAGGCCCCGGAGAAGGCGGGCGATCTGCTCGCCGTCGACTGGGAGGAGAACGGCGAGGGCACGCGGGCCGGCAACGCCGAGAAGGACCGCTTCATCCGCGAGGTCAAGCGCCTGCGGCCGCACCACAAGGTTCTGCTGTACTGCAACCGCTATTTCTGGCTGAACCACGACACCACGTCGTACGCGGGGGACGGCCTGTGGATCGCCGACTACGTGACCGCGGGGAAACCCCGGATCAAGGCGTCCTGGCGTATCCACCAGTACACCGACCACCCGCTGGACAAGGATGTCGCCGCCTTCTCCTCGCGGACGGCCATGCGCGACTGGGCCAAGGGATAGACGACGCGGGACCTTGCACACGGGGGTGCGGCCCGGACCGCGCCGGGCGGGACGCACCCCCATTGGTGGGTGAATACCCATGATTGGTGAGCGCCTAGGATGGTGCCGATGAGCGAGACCCCGCCCAGCCTCCTGGGACTCACGACCTATCTGCTGTCCAAGACCGGCAAGGCGGCGCGGAGCCGACTCGCGTCGCGACTGGCCGAGCGCGACCTCCGGCTCTGGCACATGGCCGTACTCTCGGCGCTCATCGACTTCGGCCCCCATGTGCAACGGGAACTGGCATCGAGGCTCGGGATCGACCGGAGCGACATCGTCAAGATCGTGGACGATCTCGCGCTGGCCGGTCTCGTCGACCGGGCCCGGGACACCGCCGACCGCCGCCGGGTGAACGTCACGCCCACCCCGGCCGGCCGTGCAGTGCTCGCGGAACTCCAGGACGACGCCCGGAGCGTGCAGGCGTCAATGCTCGCTCCCCTGAACGCGCGCGAACAATCCCAGCTGGCGGCGCTGTTGAAGCGTGTCCACGCCCATGTTCACGACAGCCCCGCAGCATTGAATGTCCGCGACGGCGCCACAGCGTCGGGGCCAGGTCGCTGACCGAATCCCCGGGGCCGGTGCGGCACACTTCTCGGGTGACCACAGCCGCGGCTCAGCCGCCTCGCGACCGCGCGCTCGGGCGCGGAATCACCACCCTCATTCCGCAGGCCGCCACGGCCACTCCGGCCGAACAGGCCGCGGCCGTACTGACGGCGATGCAGAGCGTTCCGGTACGCGTGGGTGTCCTTCAGGCGGCCGTGGTCCTCCTGGAAGAACGGGTGCGCGCGACACAGGACGACGCGGAACGCGCGGCCGCCGCGACGACGGTCGCCATGCTGCGCAGCGCGATCGGCCGGGCGGGCTGACCCCGCCGGCGGACCGGGTCGGCTGACCGGTCTGTCCGGCAGGGCCGACCGATCAGCTTGCAGCCCCGGGCGGGAGGTGGATCAGCGCAGCTCGTCCAGGACCCGCTCGCATGCCTCGGGGTGCTCCCGCCAGTACCGCCAACTTGCCTGATGGGACAGGACGGCGGCGAGCGCGTCCGCCAGTCCGAGATGCCGCGTCCCCGCGATCTCCCGTACGACCACGACGGCGGCCGTCAGCCCGTCCTGCCCGCCTTCGTCCAGAAACCCGAGAGCGGAGGCAGGGTCTTCCCGGGCTGCCGTGCGGGTGGACTCCACCAGCGGCTCCAGCCACCGGGCCCAGAGCCGATACCGGCCCGACACCTCGGAGTCCACCTCGTCGATCCTGTCCACCGCATCGACCCCATCCACCGCATCGGACCCATCCGCCCCGGGCGTCACGTTTGTCGCGTCGTCCCCGCCCTGGCGTTCAGCACCCTCCAGCAGCGGTGCCAGCGCCTTCGCCAGACGCCCGCAGTAACTCGCCGCACTCTCGGTGACCCAGGGGTGTTCGGCGGTGAAGTGCTCCCATTCGGTCTGCACCCCGAACCCGTTCAGCCACCAGGCGCCCGGGGGCCGAAGACCTTCGGTGCCGCCGAGCACGAAGGCTTCCCGCACCAGTTCGTAACCCGGAGGAGTACGTTCCGCGAGCAGCACGGCATCGTACAGATCCTTGCCCTGCGGGTATGCGTCGGTCACCAGCCACAGCAGCTTCCAGGCCAGTGACAGTTCGGGTGACACCGCCGGCATCCGGCAGCCCGGTCCGTCCCCGAGCGGCTGGAGTTCGGTGAGCACGGCGGGGGAGGGCAGGGTCTCGTTGAACACCACGTCGAGCTGTACGGTGCCGCCGGGCACCCCGTCCGCCGTCCACGGCAGCAGCAGGCGACGGCCCGGAACCCGGTCGTACGTCCAGATGTCCTCCGTCACCAGACCTGCCGCGTCGATCCGGACCGAGTCACGGGCGGCCGCGGCCTCCGCCGCGTCCCGGGCGATCGTTTCGAAGAGACCGGCGGACCTGGGGTCGTCCATGGCCCAGTCCCGGGGCACGAAGAGAAAGTCCAGATCTCCCGGGTCGCGGGCGGTCTCCCCGAACCACGTGGCCATCAACACGCTGCCGCGCAGCACCAGATGGCCGCCCCAGGGGCCGCCCGCGACGGATGCCAGCACCGTGTCCAGTGCCGTACGGCGCGCCCGGTGCCAGGCCCGGCCCACGTCTTCCCGGCCCTCACCGAAGACCGGCTCACCGGCTCGGTAGGCGTTGGCGAACTGCTTCAGGGCGGGCTCGAAGATCAGGGGATGATCCATCCCGGCCGGCGCGGGCAGCAGGGTTCCCGGGAGATCGGAGTTGCGCCGTGTCTCCTCGTCGAGGGGCTCATGCGGAACGTGTGGCGTGCCCGTCCACAGACCGCGCCAGGAGGCGGACCCGTCGGCCGAAGATGTCATGGTGAGGCTCCTGTTGGGGAGTGCGCAGCAGTTCGTGACGCAGGTGACGGGGCGGCGTGCAGGGCACGCGTGATCATCCGACGCGAGCATAGGCGTCCGCACCGAGTGGCGGGCAACGGGTCCGGCGGCCGGAAGGGGTAGACGCGGCGCGGGTGCAGTGCGCGTCTGTCGCGCAACGGTCGAAGTACACCCACTCATTGGCATGGACCTGATAGGCGCGCTGCGTTACAGTCCGTTTTCGGCACGCTCTGAGAGCGCTCTCAGATCAGAGCTCTCGGACGCCTGCTGTTCCTCCCCCACGATGCCGGAACAACAGAAGGGCCATTGCCTTGAGATGTATCAATGCGCTGCGTACGAGCCTGGCTGCCGCACTTGTCGTCGGAGCCTGGGCCACCGTGGGTCTTGCCTCCGGCCCGGCATCCGCCGCCGCCGTGGATCTGCCGCTCGCTGCACCCCGCTCCGCGACCGGTGAGGCGCCCGCGTCCGAAGGGCTGCTCTCCGCGATGCGGAAGGACTTCGGCCTGACGGAAGGACAGGCCAAGGCGAGGCTGGCCGCGGAGAAGACGGCGACCGCCGTACAGGGCGAGGCGCGCCGGGTCGCCGGGTCGTCCTATGCCGGCGCCTGGTTCGACCCGGCCACGAACCGCCTCACCGTGGCCGTCACCGACAGCCGGAAGTCGGCCGCCGTGCGCGCCTCCGGCGCGTCCGTCCGGCTGGTGCGTCACACCGCGCGGCAGCTCGACGCGGCGAAGGCGCGGATCGACGGGCTGACGGCACCGGCGGGTGTCAGCAGCTGGCACGTGGACCCGAAGGCCAACCGCGTCGTCGTCGACGTTGTTGCTTCGGCAGTGAATGACAACGATGTCCGATCCTTCGTCGACCAGGCCCGCAAGACCGGCCCCGTAACGGTGAAGCACACTCCTGAAGGGCCCAGGACCTTCGCCGCCGGAACCGTGGGCGGCGACCCCTACTACACGGGCAACGTGCGATGCTCCATCGGCTTCTCGGTGCACGGCGGCTTCGTCACGGCGGGCCACTGCGGACAGGCCGGCGCGGCGGTCAGCGGCTGGGACCGTTCGGCCATCGGCAACTTCCAGGGTTCGTCGTTCCCCGGTGACGACTACGCCTGGGTCACTGTCGGCAACGGCTGGTGGACCGTCCCCGTCGTACTCGGCTGGGGCACCATCTCGGACCAACTGGTCCGGGGCTCCGCAGAGGCACCGATCGGCTCCTCGATATGCCGTTCCGGCTCCACGAGCCACTGGCACTGCGGCAACGTGCTGGCCACGAACGAAACCGTGAACTACAGCCAGGGCGCGGTTCACCAGATGACGAAGACGAGCGTCTGCGCCGAGCCGGGGGATTCCGGTGGCTCGTTCATCAGCGGAGACCAGGCCCAGGGGGTCACTTCCGGCGGCTGGGGCAACTGCACCAGCGGCGGGGAGACCTGGCACCAGCCCATCAACGAGATTCTGAACCGATACGGACTGACTCTGCACACGGCCTGACTCTGCACACGGCCGGACGGTACGCAGGTCCGGCTGAACAGGGCCCGCCCGGATCCCACGGCGAGGGCCTGTCGCAGCACGAGTGTGATCGCTCGAACTGCGGCAGGCCCTTCATGCGGTTGAACCGGTCGTTCGTAATCCACGGGGCCGTACGAGGACGGTCGCCGGCGTGATCGCCCGCCTCAGCTCGCCGACGGGCATCCTCCGATTTGATTCAGCCGGCGGATGACCGGCCGGAGGTTCAGCTGTTCGAGCTGCTGGGTGAGACCGTCCACGAATCCCGGCCCGCGTACCGCAGAGGCCATGCAGGCCGGCAGCTCCGCTGCACAGGACTCCCGGTCCCGCTGTAGGTTCTCCGACATGACCTTGGCGGAGACGCAGGGCCTCACGTCGATGACCGATGGGGCACAGATACGTTGGAGGGCGCTGGGAGACACCTCCGGGCGGCCGGCCGTGGTCATGCTGCACGGCGGTCCGGGACTGCCGGACTATCTGGACGGCATCGCCCCCATGGTCGCGGACCTTGCGCCGGTGTACCGGTACGACCAGCGTGGCACGGGTCGGTCCCCCTGGTGGGGCCGCCACTCCTTCGACCGCCACATCGACGATCTTGCCGAAATGCTCGACGCATGGGACGTGCCCGAGGCCGTGCTGATCGGGCACTCCTACGGCAGCACCCTGGCGAGCCGGTTCTGCCTGAGGAACTCCGACCGGGTCGCCGCGATGTTGCTGATGTGCGGGCCGTTCGTAGGTGACTGGCGCGGTGGGGACCGGGCGGAGCGCGCTCGCCGGATGTCCGCAGCACAGCAGGAGCGGCTCCGCGAACTGGAGAGGGCGCCGCACCGTACGGAGGAGCAGGAGGCCGAGCTGCTCACGCTGGCCTGGTTCACCGACCACGCCGACCCCGAGCGCGGGTGGCACTGGGCCGCGCAGGGGGCCCGGCACCGCCGTCCCGTCAACTGGACGATGAACAGTGAACTCGGCAAGGAAGGGCGCGTGGACCCGCTCGATGAGCATCTTGGCGAGCTGCGCGCGTGCATGCCCGTGAGGGCGGAACTCCTCGGCGGAGCCAACGATCCCCGGCCGTTCTCGGCGCTTGAATCGCTCGCGCTCCGGCTCGATCTTCCGCTGACGAGGATCGAGAACGCAGGTCACGAGCCCTGGCTGGAGCAGCCCGACGTTGTACGTGCGCACCTGAGGCGATTCGTGCGGGCCGCGGTGGGTGACCGGGCCGACAGCGCGTGACTGCGAAGGAGCTCTTGTTCCGTCTGGAGGTGCTGTTGTTCCCGTTGCCCGCGGACGCCATCGGCGCCTACCCGACCGGATGCCGGCTCCCGCACGGCGAGAGCCGCACCGGGCCTCGCCGACGGTCAGACCGAGGCATCGCCGGTCGGCGAAGGCACAGTGCACGAACGGAGGACCATGAGCGAGTCTTCCCATGCCGCCACCATGGCGAAGGGGAACCGGTCGAGTTCAAGACAGAGCGCGACATCATCAGGGTGAACTCCTTGGCGTATCCCCTGCGCCAGCTCGGTGGCGGCACGCGACTCGCCGGCGCGGCGGAGGTACTCAGCCGCATCCGCTCCTGCACCGGTGGCCCTCCTGGCGATGTACTGAGCGCACGCCAGATCTTCATCGGCGCGCCCGTCTTCGCCAGTGACGACGAAGGTGACAGCGTCACACTCGCGGATCCGCAGGAGCCGGGCCGTTGCCTCTGCCACCACGAAGCCGGCGCACAGCACCAGCGACGCCTCCTTGACCGCAAGGGCGCCGACTGTCCCTGCCGTGGTCTTCTGCACAACGGTCCGTCCGCCAAGGTCGATGGACCGCAGCAGACCAGGCGAGTTGACGGTGTCGAACCCGGGTGCGGACGGACCGTCCTTGATCGCCACCCAATCCGGATGGCGATCCTTGAGCGCCAGGGCTTCGTCAAGTGACTCGGCAAGGACGATCTTCTCCGCTCCTTGGGCGAACGCCCAGGCAGCCACTGTGAAAGCACGCATGACGTCGACCACCACTGCCACACGCGGGGTTTCGGCCAGCTCGGTGATGCCAAGGAAACGGGGATCCATCCGGTCATGATCGCGCATGCCCGGCCTCAAGTACCCCGGCAGTGACGCGCATCATGCCGATGCTCTCGGGATGCGACACCTTCGGTGGCCTGCGTCGCGCAAGCAAAGTGGCGGGGACGTCGCTCCAGGGGGCGCACTCTGCCGAAACCCCTCACCTCGGAGAGGAGCACCTCCGGTGCATGATCCGGAAGTTGTCCCGACCTGTCCCGGTCGGCGTACGACACGGGCGTGGGCCACGCATAATGAGCGCATGGCCCGCCCCAGAATCCGTGTCGCCGCATACGTGATCCGGCATCGTTCCGTACCCGAATTGCTGGTGTTCGACCATGTCGGGACTCCGGCCGCCGGCACTCAGGTGCCCGCAGGTGGTGTCGGGCCGGACGAGGAACTTGAACCGGCCGTGCTACGAGAAGTCGCCGAAGAAACCGGGCTGTCGGACGTTGTCGTGGTCCGGCGGGTTGCGGTGGAGGACAAGCCGCACCCCGAAACGGGGCAGCCACGCAGGACCACCTTCTTCTTCCTCCGGACGTCGGCCGACACCCCTGACATGTGGGAGCACAGAGTCAATGGCGATGACGAGGACTCCGGTCTCACCTTCGCATGCCGCTTCCTGGCCCTTCCTCTGAAGCAACCACTGGCGGATGAACAAGACGCCTGGCTGGGCCGCATCGACCCTTTCTGGGCCACGCCCGAGTAGTCCGCCGGAAGCGATGCGACACGTCCCGAGGGCCGGCCGAAGAGTCGTGTGCTGTGACACCGGAGCCCACCGAAGAATGTTGCGGAGCCACCCTTGCGGGATCAGGCAGGACAGGCGTAGGGGTGAATTCAGTGGGTGCTCGGGGAGCGCTCCGGGAAGTACCTGATGTCCGGGCCCGCAGCCCGCTGACAGCATGCGGGACATGACCTCAACAGGTATGACAAGAAGGGCCGTTGTGGGAGCGGCGCTGTCGGGAACGGCGGCGCTTCTCGCCACCGCGGCGCTGCCCGCGCCGCGCGCCACCGCCTCATCCCCATCGCTCCCGCCACTGGATCCCACCGCCCTGAAGGCGGCCGTCGGCGACCTGGAGCACCCGCCGTCAACCGGGGCCCAGTTGCGAGTCGGTGGCACGGCCGGGCACTGGCAGGGCACTTCCGGTGTGGCCGATGCAGTCACGCGGCGGCCGGTGAGGGCAGGGGACAAGGTCCGGATCGGCAGCATCACCAAGGTCTTCGTCGCCACGGTGCTGCTCCAGCTGGTGGGGGAGGGCCGGATCGAGCTGGACGCGCCCGTCACACATCTCCTGCCCGGGTGGCTGCCTGCCGGCTTCTCCTCGGTCACCGTGGCCCACCTGCTGAACCACACCAGCGGGCTGCCCGACCACGTCGGCATCCCGGAACCGGAGACCGCGGAGGAGGTGTTCCGCCACCGCTTCGACCACTGGACGCCGCGGGAGTGGGTGGCGACGGCGACGCACGGGCCGCTGAAGTTCACCCCGGGCACCCGACAGGAGTACCGCGGCATCAACTACGTACTGGCCGCACTGATCATCGAAAAGGTGACGGGCCGTCCGTACGGAGAGGGGGTCGAGGCCCGCATCCTGCGTCCGCTCGGCCTGGAGCACACCGTCGTGCCCGGCGACGATCCACGCATCCATGGACCCCACGTGCACGGCTACCTGACGATGACCGACGGCCGGCTGCGGGACATCACGACGTTCGACCAGTCGTCCGCCCGGGGCGAGGGCGACATCATCTCCACCACGGGTGATGTGGACCGAATGCTGGTCGCGCTGTTCTCCGGCGAACTGCTCCAACCGGAGTTGCTCCGGCTGATGTTCACCCTGCCACCCGCCGATGTACGGATGCTCGACGGCTCTCCCGCCCGCTACAGCTCAGGGCTTCAGCAGGCCACCGTCAACGGCATCACGCTCTGGGGCAAGACCGGGGAGACATACGGATACAAGAACGCCGCTTTCTCCACTCGTGACCAGCGGCGCCGCTTCGTGCTCGCTCACCATCCGACGTCCCCGCGCAACGGCGAGGAGACCCAGATGGTCGCTCGGGTCGCCGATCTGCTCACCCGTAACCCGTAACCCGTAACCCGTAACCCGTTACCGGTAACCCGCAACCGGTGACTCTACTCCCGTAGACCATGTCACGAGCGCGACGGGTCTTACCTGCAACCGGGCTCGTGGGACCTGTACTCCCAAGTGATGTGCATACGCGGCGATATGACGGCACATCGGTTGAATCGGCTGCGTCGTCGTCCCACTCCCGTCTGTAAGGTCGGTCGCTCAGCGGGCGGCAGCGCGCGGAATCGGTCCCGTGCGGCTGCCGGTCCTGCGCGTCGGTCCGATGCGCCGGTGCACACGAGGAGCTGTGATGGGGCTGGGATCCGTACTTCGCCAGGTCGATGCCGAGAGCATGAGGAGCATTCCCGCCGGAGAGATCACCCTGCGCGACGAGGGCACGCGGACGGAGTGGAGGGCGGAGGTGGGTGCCTTCGGGCTGGCGGCGTATCCCGTGACCCGGGAGCTGTACCACGCGGTTGGAGGTGAGGTGCCCGAGAGTGAGGCCGGACCGCGTACACCGGTGACCGAGATCTCGTGGATCGGGGCGGTCCGGTTCTGCAACCTGCTCTCGCAGGCGACGGGGCTCCGGCCCTGCTACTCGACGGGTGACGACCCCGACGGTCTGGACGTGGTCTGCGACTGGCGGGCCGACGGCTATCGCCTCCCGTCCGAGGCGGAGTGGGAGTACGCGTGCAGAGCCGGTACCTCCGGCGTTCGTTACGGTGAGCTGGACGAGATCGCCTGGTACCGCGGGAACTCCGGCGGTGAGCTGCACGATGTCGCGACCAGGACGCCCAACGCGTGGGGCGTCCACGACATGATCGGCAACGTGTGGGAGTGGTGCTGGGACCTGTACGACCCGCAGGTCTACGGCCCGTACCGCGTGTTCCGCGGCGGGGGCGGTTTCGACCGGCCCCGGAGCTGCCGGGCGTCGTGCCGCCGCAAGAGCCACCCGACCTTCCGTATCGACGACCTGGGGTTCCGGCTCGCCCGAACGCTGTGAGCGGGTGGGAAGTGTCGGGATGGCGGTGAGGTGCCGGCCAACTGTCCGCTGCCCGGCGGGCGGTCGGTCACCGGGCAGCGGACAGTCGCAGGGCAGCTTGGGTTACGGCGTTGCATCGAGGTCACGGGAGAGAAGCGTGGCCAGCTCCTCGACCGCGGCCTCCGCGCCGTCGCCCTCGGCAGTCAGTACCACTGAATCTCCGTGCAGGGCCCCGAGGGCCAGTACCGAGAGCAGGCTCCGGGCGTCGACCGGGCTCTGACCGTCCCGGCCGATCGTCACCTTCACCGGCTGCTGGGTGGCCGCCTTGACGAACAACGAGGCCGGGCGGGCGTGAAGACCGCTGCGGGAACCGACGGCGACAGTGCGCTGATGCATGGGGACTCTCCTGTGTGGACGGATGGAGGGGGAACGGGGACAAGGCGGAATCCGGCGGAATCCGGCGGAATCCGTGGGGCGTCGACGGGAGCGGAGGAATCAGGATTTCCGTCAGGCCGCGACGGAGATCTTGGGCGCCTCGGGCGCCGGGGCGGCTGCCTCCGTGTTCCGGCCCATGCTCTTGAGCAGGACGACAAGGAGGGTCGCGACCGTCGTTCCGGCGGCGATGGCCAGCAGGTAGAGGAACGGATTTCCGATGAGCGGCACCACGAAGATGCCGCCGTGCGGGGCACGCAGGGTGCAGCCGAAGGCCATCGACAGCGCACCGGTCACCGCGCCGCCCGCCATCACCGACGGGATCACCCGGAGGGGGTCGGCCGCCGCGAACGGGATCGCGCCCTCACTGATGAAGGATGCGCCCAGGACCCAGGCCGCCCGGCCGTTCTCCCGCTCGGTCCTGCTGAACAGCCCGCCTCGTACGGTGGTTGCGAGTGCCATGGCCAGTGGCGGCACCATGCCGGCCGCCATCACCGCGGCCATCACCTTGAGGCTGCCGGGCGTCGGGTCGGCGAGACCGCCGACCGCGAAGGCGTACGCCACCTTGTTGAGCGGGCCGCCCATGTCGAAACACATCATCAGGCCGAGCACGATGCCGAGAATGATCGCGTTGGATCCCGAGAGCCCGTTGAGGCCGTCGGTCAGGGCACGTTGGAGGGACGCGATCGGCTTGCCGACGACGATGAACATGAGGAAGCCGACGACCGCCGAGGCGATCAGGGGAATCACCAGCACCGGCATGATGCCCCGCAGCGTGGGATGGACCTTCACACGTTGGATCGCCATCACCACCGCACCGGCCAGCAGACCCGCCACCAGGCCGCCGAGGAAGCCCGCGTTGACGGTGAGCGCGATGGCCCCGCCCACGAAGCCGGGAACGAGCGCGGGCCGGTCCGCCATTCCGTACGCGATGTACCCGGCCAGTACCGGAACCAGGAAGGCGAACGCGGCGGTGCCGATCTGGTTGAGCAGAGCGGCCCAGCCGGCGGCCTCGCCCCAGACGAAGTGGTCCGCGACGGATTTCGCGCCGGCTATTTCGTAGCCGCCGATGGCGAACGACAGCGCGATGAGCAGCCCGCCGGCCGCGACGAACGGCACCATGTAACTGACGCCGGACATCAGGTAGGTCCGCAGCCGGACCCCGAAGTGCGCGTGGTCACCACCGGTCGTGGCTCCACCGTCCTGATGAGCGGCAGTGCCGGTCGCCAGGACCGTGTTCTCGCCGCGTTCCGCCTTCCGCCTGGCTTCGGCGATCAGCTCGGCAGGACGGTTGATCCCCGCCTTGACCCCGGTGTCGACGATCGGCTTGCCGTCGAAACGTGCCTTGTCGCGCACCTCGACGTCATGTGCCCAGACGACCGCGTCGGCGGCGGCGATCAGCGCCGGATCGAGCCGCTCGAACCCGGCCGAGCCCTGCGTCTCGACATCGAGCACCACGCCCTCGGCGCGGGCCGCGGCCGCCAGGGACTCGGCGGCCATGTAGGTGTGTGCGATCCCGGTCGGACATGACGTGACGGCCACGATCCGGAAGGGTTCGGCGGACGGTGCGGCGTTGTCCGGGGCAGCACCGTCCACCGGTGTGCCGTCAGCCGCAGCCGCATTCCCGGCCGCAGTCCCCGGCGTAGACGCCTCGGGTGCCGGATCCTTGGATGCCGGGGCCTGGGAGACCGAGCCGGCCGGCTCGGCATCCTCGCCACGGATCAGGGCCGCGGCCGCACCGGGGTCGCGCTCCGCGCGCAGTGCTTCCGTGAACTGCGGATCCATCAGCCGTCGTGCCAGGGCGGACAGAATGGTGAGGTGATCGTCGTCGGCCCCGGTCGGCGCGGCTATCAGGAAGACCAGATCGGCGGGGCCGTCCGCCGCACCGAAATCGATTCCCGGGCCGCTGCGGCCGAACGCGAGTGTGGGCTCGGCGACATGCTCGCTGCGGCAGTGCGGGATGCCGATGCCGCCGTCCAGACCGGTCGGCATCTGTGCCTCACGGGCCGCGACATCGGCGAGGAAGCCGTCGAGGTCGGTCACCCGGCCTTCGGTGACCATGCGCACGGCGAGCGACCGGGCGGCGTCCTGCTTCGTCTCGGCGGACAGGTCCAGATCGACCAGTGCCGCGGTGATCAGTTCACTCATCGCGGGGCTCCTTGCTCGTGGACCGTCCGGTGGGCGGCACGGGGGACATTCGGGTCGTTGGGTGCGGACGCAGGCGCCGGCACGGATGCGGATGAGGGCACGGATGCGCGGCCGTCAGGACACCGACTCCGATACGCGGCGGTCATGACGTCGGATCCGTCAGAGGGCGGTCCAGAGGGATTTCGGCGGTCGTGGTGACCGCCGACAGATCGAGATCGGCGGGCGTCGGCATGACGCTGCCCGGAAGTTGCACGGCCGCCGCGCCGTGGGCGACCGCCACGGCGAGCGCGCGCTGCCCGCTGCCGCCGGCAGCGAGGAAGCCGGCGAGCGAGGCGTCGCCCGCTCCGACGTTGCTGCGGACCACATCGACCCGCGCGCTCCCGAAGTACGCCCCCGTGCCGTCGACCAGCAACTGCCCGTCTGCCCCGAGGCTCGCCAGAACGGCCCCGGCGCCACGCCCGCGGAGCTCCTCCGCCGCCTTCATGGCATCGCCCACCGTCGCCAACGGGCGCCCCACGGCTCCGGCGAGCTCCTCCGCGTTCGGCTTGATCACATCGGGGTGCTCCGACAGCGCAGCGGTCAGGGCGGCGCCGGAGGTGTCGAGGGCGATCAGGGCCCCGGCACGGTGGCTCCGGGCGACGAGTTCGGCGTACCACTGCGGGGACAGTCCGCGCGGCAGGCTGCCGCAGCAGGCGATCCAGTCCGTGGCGGCCGACCGGCTCCGCACGGCATCCAGCAGGGCTTCGGCCTCGGCCCCGGTGATCTCCGGGCCTTCCGCGTTGATTTTGGTGAGTGTGCCGTCGGGCTCGACCAGGGTGACATTGATCCGGGTGCTGCCGACGATCGGCACACCGGCCGCCTCGATGCCGTGTTCGCCCAGCAGCCGGGCGAGCAGTGCGCCCTCGGGGCCGCCGAGTGGTGCGACAGCGATCGTACGGTGGCCGGCCGCCGCGACGGCACGCGAGACGTTGATGCCCTTGCCGCCGGGATCCACCCGGTCGCCCGTGGCCCGCAGTACGGAGCCGCGGGTCAGCCGGGGCAGCTCGTACGTCCGGTCGAGGCTCGGATTGGGGGTGACGGTGAGGATCACGCGCGTACTACTTCCGTGCCCTGGCCCTCGATGGCGAGGGCGTCGTCGGAGCCGAGTCCGGTGTCGGTGATGAGCAGGTCGACCTGGGCGAGATCGCCGAACCGGGCGAAGTGCTCCTGGCCGAACTTGGTGGAGTCGGCCAGGAGCACGACCCGCCGGGCGGCGGAGATCATGGCCCGCTTGACGGCGGCCTCGGCCAGGTCCGGTGTGGTGAGACCGCCCTTCGGCGAGAAGCCGTTGGTGGCGAGGAAGACGACGTCGGCGTTGATCTCACGGTAGGCGTTCAACGCCCAGGCATCGACCGCGGCGCGGGTCCGGGGCCGGACCCGGCCGCCGACGAGATGCAGCGCGATGCCTGGGTGGTCGGCGAGACGGGCAGCCACCGGGATCGCATGGGTGACCACGGTGAGGTGGGCGTCGAGCGGAATGACCGCGGCCAGCCGGGCGGCCGTACTGCCCGCGTCGATGATCACGCTGCCGTCGTTGGGCAGCTCACCGATCGCGGCCGACGCGATGCGTTCCTTCTCGTCGATGGCGACGGCATCGCGCTCGGCGAGATCGGGCTCGAAGTCGAGCCGCCCGGCGGGGATCGCGCCGCCATGGACGCGGCGCAGGAGTCCGGCCCGGTCGAGGCTCTTCAGATCGCGCCGCACGGTCTCGGCCGTGACCTGGAATTCCTCTGCCAGGGACAGCACATCGACCCGGCCGCTCTCGCGGGCGAGGCGGAGGATTGCTTGCTGCCGCTCCGGTGCATACATCTTGGTTTGAATCCGTTCCATGCCCGAGTGTGTGGTTTCGCCGTCAGGTTACGCCCGAAGTTCGGGGATGTAAACGGATTCGGGCATTCTCGGGCCTGAACGGACACATGGTGCCGGGGCCGGGCCGTCCCTGTCGGCAGCATCGGAGCGGGCGCGGGGGTACGGATTCGGGCGGAGGGCCGCGGTGGTGCGGGTCCACGGGTGACATGCGACGGGTTCCCCTGCCCCGGACCGGATCGCCATGTCAGTCGTCCTTTGTAGGCTGCGGCGCATGAGTGATGTGTATGAGCTGGCGGTATCGGTCGATCTGCGGGACGAGCTCTCCGGGGCGGAGTTGGCCGATCTGCGCTGGCACCTGGGAATCGGGCCGCGGCCGGAGCGCCTGTCCGTCGTGACCGAGTTCCCGATCGTGGTGGAGGACGAGGCGGGAGAGCCGGTGATCGAGGACGATCCCCGCCCACTGCTGGCGGGCAGCGGCGCGGCCCGGCGGATCGGTGGTGTGCTCGGTTCGGCGCTGGTGGAGCGCGCGGACCTGCCGCGGAAGGGCTGGTCGCTGACCTCCCGGCAGGAAATCCACCCGGATGATTTCGACAAGGCCGGCGAACTGCTCTGCTGGCTGGCGGAGCGCGTCCAGGACACCCACCGGCACGGGGACGATGTCGTTTCGATCGGCCACTTGAGGTTCCATGAATCCTTGACGCCGGAAGTGGTCGAGGTGGCGCACGGGCGGATCACGTGGCCGGCCTAGGCCCTGTCCGGCGGATCACGAGGCCATAGGGTCTGACCGTGATTGATCTCCAGGTCCGAGGCGAGAACGGCATGATCGAGGCCCGCGCGAAGCATGGTGTGGTCTGGGGTCCTGAGCTGGCTGGTCTTGATCAATCAGTGTTTCCCATGCTGGGACACCTGCTGCCGTACGCGGACACCGTTTTCAACCATCGGCAGGTGTCGACCCTGTTGGAGGAGGTACCGCGGCTGCCAGCAGGCGTGCTGACTGATGATTTCGCGAGCGAGTTGGTCGAGCTGGGTCAGGTAGTTCTCGACGGGCAGGGCCTGTACCTGTGGTTCCTCGGGGACTGAGACTGCGGGCCGGCTCAGCTCCGGAGCCATAGCCGGACAGCCGCGGTGGTGACGGTGCCGTGAAAGGCGTAGGCCCTCTTGTCGTAGCGGGTGGCGACGGCCCGGGATTTCTTGAGCCGGTTGATCGTCCGCTCGACTTCGTTGCGGCGTTTGTGGATCTCGCTGTCGAAGCCGGCGGGCCGGCTGCCTCCACTGCCGCGGCGTTTGCGGTTGGCCCGTTGGTCCTTCGGTTCGGGGATGGCGTGCTTGATCTGGCGTCTTCGCAGGTAGCGGCGGTTCCGACGTGAGCTGTACGCCTTGTCGCCGCCTAAGCGGTCCGGCCGGGTGCGGGGGCGACCGCCCTGGGGGGCGGGGGACGTGGATCCGTTCGAGGACCTCGATCATCTGCGGCGCGTCGCCCCACTGGTCGGGCGTGACCAGGAGGGCCATCGGTCGGCAGCCACCTTCACCCGCGAGGTGAATCTTGCAGGTCAGGCTGCCCCGAGCCCTTCGTCGGGGCGGTGGTGACGAGGCGTCGTCCTTTTTTCGGGACACGTGGCTTCTTCTTGCGAGCGCCGGCCGCGTGCTGATGGGCACGGCAGGACGTCGAGTCGACGCTGACCATGCTCCAGTCGATCCGGCCCGCGAGCTCGGCGTCGGCCTGGACGGCACACAGGATCCGGTCCCACGTGCCGTCCGTCGACCAGCGCCGGTGCCGTTCGTAAACGGTCTTCCAGCTGCCGAGACGCTCGGCAAGGTCCCGCCACGGTATGCCCGTCCGGACCCGGAACAAGATCCCGCTGATCACTCTGCGGTGCTCGTTCCATCGCCCGCCACGCAGCCCCGACACCGGCAAGTGCGGCTCCAGCCGGACCCACTCGGCATTCGTCAGATCACCCCGCCCCATGCCAGACACAACGAGCCAGCAATCCGACGGTCACATGATCCGCCGGGCAGAACCTAGCGGGCTCCTCCTGCCCGGCGTGCCACCCGGGGCCGGAGTCTCCGCTCGCGAGTGACGGCAAGTCGTCGGTCGTACGCCCGCCCCTTGCCGACCGAGTAGATCCGTAGCCATCCGTTGTCGGTCCTGCGTAGCTTCGGCCGCATGGCTGACGAGAGCTTCACGCATCCCCGGCTGGCCGCGCTCTACGACATGCTCGAATCCGATCGGAGTGATCTCGTCCCCTAGATCCGCCTGGCCGAGGAGCTGGGAGCGCGCCAGGTCCTGGACATAGGCTGTGGGACAGGAGCGTTCGCCCTTCTGCCGGCCGAACGCGGGATCGAGGTCGTGGGCGTGGATCCGGCAACGGCGTCCGTCGATGTGGCCCATGGCAAGCCGGGCAGCGAACGGGTGCGCTGGGTCCACGGTGATGCGGGGGCACTGCCGCCCCTGCAGGTGGACCTCGTGACCACGACGGCGAACGTGGCCCAGGCCATCGTTGACCCGCAGGTGTGGCGGATGACGCTTCGGGCGGCGTACGAGGCCCTGCGACCCGGCGGATCCTTGTGTTCGAGACGCGGGATCCGGCCCGCCGCGCGCCTGGGAGGAGTGGAAGCGTGAGGCCTCCTACCCCGTGACGGAGCTCCCTGGAGCCGGCGGGTTCGCGAGCTGGGTTCAACTGCTCGAAGTGCGTGGGCCGCTGGTGACCTTTCGCTGGACCTTCGAGTTTACTGCGGGGGACTGACAGCGGATTCCACGTTGCGTATCCGCGAGCGGCGGGAGGTCGAGGCGGAGCTGGTCGCTCAGGGGTCCGTGGTGGACGACGTGCGCGACGCTCCCGACCGCCCCGGCCGCGAGTTGGTCTTCCCTGCCGGACGTCCCCCGGCCGATTGCTGACCGTCCGCGTCCGTACCGTGTTCCCGGGCGGACCGTGCGGACGGGCGGTGTGATCCGCGCTGCTCAAAGCCCGCAGCAGTGCTCATTTCGGTTACGGAGGTTGCCGGGCCCCGGGCCAAGGATGATAGGCAGGGCGCCTGATCGATACGGGGGAGGGCGACAGCCGATGAGGGCGATGCGCCGGATCGCGCTGTACGTGGCGCTGCCACTGGTCCTGCTGCTCGCGGCCGGCTACGGCTGGTACCGGATGAGCGACACCGGCAAGCGGTGGCGGTACGAGGACAGGCTCGCCACGTACTGCGAGGGTCTGATTCCGGCCGCCGAATCCGCCGCCCTGACCTCGTACGCCATCGACCCCGGGCTGCCGCGGGACCGTACGGGTGGTGCGGATGACAACCGCTGGGACGAGTGCGGCGTGGCGGACACTCGACTGCTGGTCGCCCTGATTCCGTACGACGCCGTCCGCAACCGACACGTCTCCGGGGAACCGCTCTCGATGCTCCGCGACGGAAGTTCCGACCGTCTGCCCGTTGCCATCGGCGGTGGCTGGCAGGGGCACACCGACTTCCGCGACACCGGCATCGTGCTCAACTGCACCAACCGGCCCGCCTCCCTCGTGGTGACCGTGAGCGCCGACGAGTCGCACGAGACTGCCGAGGAGACCGGGAAGATCGCCCGACTGGCCACGGCCACTGCCGAGCGGGCCGCCGAACGGTGGTCGTGCGACGCCCCGCACGGCTCCAGGGTGCCGCCCATCCCCGTGCACTCCGACAGCCCGACGCCCGGGAACGCCACCGGCACCTGCGCGGGGATTCCCGCCCCCGACGACGACTCCGTCGACTGGCACCGTGAAGTCACCGCCCCCGGCACCGCGCTCCTGGAAACCTGCGCACTCGGCGAGACCAAGGCGCGGGACGAGGAACTCTACTGGTTCGATGCCTCGTTCGGACCGTACGCTCAGAGCCTGCGGACCCCCGACGACGGCGACTCCGGCGGCTACCGAGGCGACGCGGGCACCGACCGCCACAGCGCCTGGGCGAGTGCCGCATGCGGCAGGGGCCCGCGCGCCCTCTTCACCGTCAACGACACGGAATATGCGGCCCCGTCGCGCGGCTACCTCCGTACCGCCCTGCGTGCCTTTGCCGAACGGGCGGCACAGCGTCATGGATGCACGGACCTGAAGCTGCCCTCCTGACCGGTACGGATTGACGCCCGGTGGTTCGTGTCCCCGGCGAACTCTGGATGCCCGTCGGGCGTCCTGTGCGCGGGCGTCCCGTGCCCAGGGCGCCCCATGCCCAGGGCGCCCCATGCCCCGGGCGCCCTGGGCCCTGGAGGCTGGCCGAACGTGACCGAATTTGGCCGTAGCATGTCAAGAATCATGGCGATGTGCCTTGTTGCTTCAAGGTCGTCGTGCCTCAATGAGGAAGGCAATTCAGACTGACGGTTCGTCAGGAAATTGCTGCATTCCGGCGCGGCTCCCCGATTCGACGCGTCGGCAGTCCCCCCACATGAAGGGCAATCAGCATGAGGCATGGCATACGGCGACTCGCCATCTGTTCCGCCTTCGCCGCAGGCACGCTCGCACTGGCACCCACGGCCGACGCGGTCACCCCCACCACCGCGACCATCTCCTTCGACTGTGGAGCCTACGGCTCGGGCAGCGCGACCCTCACCGCCTCCCAGAGCGGCACGACCGCGACCATCGACGTCTCGACGTCTGCCATCACGGCACCGATCAGCGTCGGGGCCAACTCGGTCAAGTCGACGCTCACACTCACCAACAACGGCTCGGGAGCCGTCACGTTCACCGGCAACTCCAACCCCGCCATACCTGCCGGAAGCCCTGTGTCGACGGGACCGCTCAAGGGGACTGTGGCCTCGGGCGACAGCCTGGTGGCCACGTCCCTCAAGGTCGTGGTCTTCGGCATCACCGCTACCTGCAACGCGACATCCACGCAGTCGCCCGGCCCGTTCGTGTTCTGAGCCGGCCTCCGCGACCTGAGTGAAGCATCGACCGAGGCCGAGGTCGAGGCTGCGTCCGAGGTACGGTCGGCGCCAGGCTCTGCGGCCCACAGGAGTGGCGGGCCGTGTACCCCTCGCGACGCCTTCGGCCACCCCACCGATCCGGGCCGAGCAGCGCAGAGAGAACTGAACACGGATTCACCTGCCGGCCTGTTCATGTGAAGGGCGGGAACCGCAGCAGGCAACCCGGGCATGTGCGGTGGAGCCGACTGTGATCGCCCGGGTAGCAAGTTGCTGTTGCTGTTGCTGTTGCTGTTGCCGGGCCAGTGGCAGCGGTGTGCTTCGGATGCGAAGCGGATCCCCCAGGAGATGAGCGACACCAGCCTCGCCCTGCCACGAGCTTCCGGCCCCGCGGCCTAGATTTCGTAGGTGAACGCGCTCACCTTCTCGGCCGCTCTGATCACCTTCGTCTCGGTCGTCGGGCCGCCCAAGGTACTGATCTCCTTTGCCCACCTTGCCGATCTGCACCCGACTCGCCAATTGCGCACCATCGCCTTCATCTCCTGTGGCGCGGCGGTCTTCATCGGTCTGGTGGCCAGCCTGACCGCTCCTCTGCTCCTGGACCTTTTTCACATCAGCACCCCCGCGCTCCTGCTCGCCGGCGGCATCATCTTCTTCCTCTACGCCGTCGGTCTCGTCCTGGGGATCCCGACCGGAATGGATGCACCGGACCAGGACGCCCCCGATGTGACCAGTGGTCTGCGTGAGCTTCTCGTACCGTTCGTCGTCAGTCCGCTGGCCATGACAGCACTGCTCATCGAGGCCACAGCGCGTTCGTCCTGGACCTGGCGCTCCACGGTGGCCGGTGCATACGTGGCGGTGATCCTGCTCGACCTCGTCTGCATCCTGCTCCTGGAACGGCTGCTGCGCGCCGCGCACCATGCGACCTTCGAACTGCTCGGCCGGCTTCTGGGGCTTCTGCTGGCCGCGGTCAGCATCGACCTGGTCCTCGACGGCCTGGCGGAACTCGGTGCCGGGCTGAGCGGGCGCGGCCACTGAGGGCCCCGCCGAATCAGGCCGCCGCTCGCGAGCGGGGGTCTCCGGCCTCCCTGCCGTCGGTGTCATGGTGGATCGGTGTCCGCGATCCGGTCAGCGGAGCACCCGTTCCGCCGCGCCGGGCCGCGACGATCTCCGCCGCGATCGACAGCGCGGTCTCCTCGGGGGTACGGGCACCGAGGTCGAGGCCGATCGGAGAATGCAGACGTGCCAACTCCTGGTCGGTCAAACCGACTTCGCGCAGGCGCCGGTCCCGGTCCTCGTGGGTGCGGCGCGAGCCCATCGCACCGACGAACGCGACCGGCAGCCGCAGGGCCGCCTCCAGGAGGGGAACGTCGAACTTGGCGTCATGGGTGAGCAGACACAGGACGGTTCGTGCGTCGGTCGCGGTACGCCGGAGGTAGCGGTGCGGCCAGTCGACCACCAGGTCGTCGGCATCCGGGAAGCGGAGGCGGGTCGCGAAGACCGGCCGGGCATCGCACACGGTCACGTGATAGCCCAGGAACTTGCCCGCCCGGACCAATGCCGTCGCGAAGTCCACCGCACCGAACACGATCAGCCGGGGCGGCGGCACCCTCGACTCCACGAACAGTGTCACGCCGCCCGGGCAACGCGCCCCGTCCTCCGCGATCTCGACGGTGCCGGTGCGGCCGATGTCCAGCATCGCCCGGGCCTCCGCGGCCGCAGTGCGCTCCAGCTCCGAGGGCCCGCCGAGGCTGCCCTCGTACGATCCGTCCGGGCGGACGAGCAGCGCCCGGCCGAGCAGTTCCACCGGGCCCCGGGCCACCCGGGCGAGCGCCGCCGCCTCTCCCCGGCCCGCGGCCGACACCCCCGCCCGGAACACCGGCGCGTCCGTGCGCACCGGCGTGACCAGGATGTCGATGACGCCGCCACAGGTGAGCCCCACCGCGAAGGCGTCCTCGTCGTCGTAGCCGAACCGCGCGCGTACCGGCCGCCCGTCCCCAAGCGCCCGGACGCACAGCTCGTACACCGCGCCCTCCACACAACCGCCGGAAACCGAGCCGATGACGGTGCCGTCACCGTCGACGGCCAGGGCGGCGCCCGGACCGCGCGGTGCGCTGCCGCTGACGGCCACGACGGTGGCGACGGCGAAGTCCCGGCCCTCCTCGAACCACCGGCTCAGCTCCTCGGCGATGTCAAGCACCCGGCGCTCCTCCTTCTGCCCCGCCGCCCGCTGTTCCGCCCTCCGCCGGGCCACTTCGGGTTCCGCTCTCGTCCCGGCCGTGCGGAATTCCTTCCGTCGCCCGGCGGCGGGCCTCGTCCGCCGCACGCAGGACGCGGTCCGGACGGATCGGCAGTTCCCGGTGGCGTACGCCGGTCGCATGCCAGACCGCGTTGGCGATCGCGGCGGCGACGCCCACGACGCCGATCTCGCCGATGCCCTTGATCGTGATCGGATCGCCCGGGACGGGGTCGTCCACCCAGTCGGCCTCGATGAGCGGGACGTCGGCGTGGGCGGCGACGTGGTAGCCGGCGAGGTCGGGGCCGACATGGCCGCCCGAGACCTGATCCCTGACCGCCTCCTCGTGGAGGGCCATGGACAGGCCCCAGGTCATTCCGCCGATGAACTGGCTGCGCGCGGTGAGCGGGTTGACGATGGTGCCCGCAGCGTAGATGCCGAGCAGCCGTCGTACGCGCACCTCACCGGTGTCCACGTCCACCGCGACCTCGGCGAATTGCGCACCGAACGAATGGCGCTCCTTCCGGGCGAGCGCGGCGATCGCCTCCGCCGTGTCCGACCGGGCGGTGATCCCCTCCGACGGAATGCCACCTCCCAGCGCCAGACGCTCCCGCAGCTCGTTCGCGGCGATCGTCACGGCCCACGCCCAGGAGCGCGTTCCCATCGAGCCGCCGGCGATCATCGCCGGGCCGATGTCACTGTCCGCGATGCGTACCCGTACGGAGTCCGGGTCCACCCCCAGCGTGTCCGCTGCGACCAGCAGCATCGCCGTCCGCGCCCCGGTCCCGACGTCCGCCGCGTTGATCCGTACGGTGAAGGTGCCGTCCGGCTCCGCGGTCACGGCCGCCGTGGAGGGAGCGACCCCGGAGGGGTAGGTGGCCGCCGCCGTGCCCGTCCCGATCAGCCGGCGCCCCTCGCGGCGCAGGCCGGGGCGAGGATCACGGTCCGCCCAGCCGAACCTGCGGGCGCCCTCCTCGAAACAGGCGAGCACATTGCGGCTGCTGAACGGCAGCCCGGACACCGGGCCGGTCGCGGGTTCATTGCGTGCGCGGAGCGCGATCGGATCCACGCCGCACTTCTCGGCCAGCTCGTCAAGAGCCGATTCGAGGGCGAAAGACCCGGGTGCCTCGCCGGGCGCCCGCATCCACGTCGGGGTCGGAACGTCGAGCCGCACGAGCCGGTGCAGGGTGTGATGCGCGTCGGCGTCGTACAGCACACGCCCCAGGGCGGCGCTCGACTCGACGAACTCGTACACGGTCGACGTGAGGCTCTGCGCCCGGTGGTCGAACGCACGCAACCGACCGTCGGCGTCGGCACCGAGCCTGATCCGCTGCGCCGTCGGGCTGCGGTAGCCGATGAGGGAAAACATCTGGCGGCGAGTCAGCACGACACGGACCGGGCGTTGGAGGACGGTCGCGGCCATCACGGCCGCCACCTGATGCGGACTCAGTCCCTTCGACCCGAACGCGCCTCCGACGTGCTCCGACCGTACCCGCACGGATGCCGGATCGAGGGAGAAGAGCTGTGCCAGCTCGTTCGCCACCCAGCTGCTGCCCTGATTGGAGTCGACGACGTCGAGCCGGCCGCCGTCCCAGCGAGCCGTGGCCGCATGCGGCTCCATAGGGTTGTGGTGCTCCTCCGGAGTGGTGTACTCCGCATCCACGACGACGGCAGAGGCGTCGAGTTGAGCCTCCACGTCCCCCTTCTCCGTCTCCGACTGCGCCATCGGAGTGCTCTGCGGCGTGTAGGCATCCGGGTGGTCGGCGCGGAACGCGACATCGTGCGGCTCCACGTCGTACTCGACCACCAGGGCCTCGGCGGCCTCCCTGGCCTGCTCCGACGTCTCGGCCACCACCAGCGCCACCGGCCAGCCCGCGAAGGGTACGCGGTCGTGCTGGAAGATCCCGACGATCGGGTTCGGCGGCCCCAGCATGCCCATGTACTCGATGTCGACGCGAGGCGCGTTCTTGTGGTGCAGCACGGTCAGGACTCCGGGCATGGCCAGCACCGGGCCGTCCTCCACCGAGCGGATCCGGCCACAGGCCACCGACGACAACACCAGCCACCCATGGGCGAGTTCGGCGAAGGGGACCTCGCCGGCGTACCGGGCCGCCCCGGTGACCTTGTCGCGGCCCTCCACCCGGGTGCGGACGGAGCCGATGGCTCCGGTCACGCTGGGGATCCCGGTCGTCGTGGTCATCGGGAGACCTCCTCGGTGAGCTCGGTCAGCACGGCCACGATGAGGTTGCGCATCAGCGTCACCTTGTATCCGTTGTCGGGAAGGGCCTCGGCGGCCGCCAGCTCGGCGTCCGCCGCAGCGGCGAACGCCTCCGCGCTCGCCGGTCCGCCGACCAGCACGCGCTCGGCCGCACGGGCCCGCCACGGCATCGAGGCGACAGCCCCGAGAGCGAGACGGACTTCGCGCACGACTCCGTCCTCGACGTCGAGCGCGCCGGCGATCGACCCGATCGCGAAGGCGAACGAGGCGCGCTCGCGCACCTTCCGGTACCGCGAGCGGGCGGCCACCGGGGCGGGCGGCAGCGTGACGCCGGTGATCAGAGCGCCCGGCGGGAGCGCGGTCTCGATGTGCGGTGTGTCACCCACGGGCAGGTAGAACCCGTCGATCGGCAACTCGCCCGGCCCGTCCGCCGTTTCGTACGAGATGACGGCGTCGAAGGCGGCGAGCGCGACCGCCATGTCCGAAGGATGGGTGGCGATGCAGTGCTCGGACGCGCCGAGAATCGCGTGGTTGTGGTGCTCCCCGTTGACAGCGGGACAACCGCTGCCGGGAGAACGCCTGTTGCACGGCCTGCTGATGTCGGTGAAGTAGCCGCAGCGGGTCCGCTGGAGCAGATTCCCGCCGACCGTGGCCATGTTGCGCAGCTGCCCCGAGGCTCCTGCCAGCACGGCCTGCGCCAACGCAGGGTAGCGGCGCCGCACGTCGGGATGGGCGGCGAGGTCGCTGTTGGTGACGGTCGCCCCGATCCGCAGTCCTCCGTCGCGGTCCAACTCGATCTCGTCGAGCGGAAGTTCGCGTACGTCCACCAGGAGAGCAGGTCGTTCCACGCCGGTCTTCATGAGGTCCACGAGGTTGGTACCCCCGCCGAGGAAGCGGGCGTCGGGGTCGGAACCGATCAGTGCGACCGCTCCGGGAACATCGAAGGCCCGCTCGTAGCCGAATTCCCTCACGCCGCTGCCTCCTTGCCCCGGACCTCGGCCGCCTGCGCCACTGCCTGCACGATCGACACATAGGCACCGCAGCGGCACAGGTTGCCGCTCATCCGCTCGCGGATCTCCTCGGCGCTGAGCGCGGGCACCCCGGCCTCCGGCCGGACATCGTCGGTCGCCGCGCTCGGCCAGCCCGCCGCGTGTTCCTCGATCACCGCGATGGCTGAACAGATCTGCCCGGGAGTGCAGTATCCGCACTGATAGCCGTCGAGGTCGAGGAAGGCCTGCTGCACCGGATGGAGCCGCTCGCCGTCGGCAACACCTTCGATGGTGGTGATCGCGCGTCCCTCGGCCGCGACTGCCAACTGGAGGCAGGACACCGCTCGGCGCCCATCGAGCAGCACCGTACAGGCACCGCATTGACCCAGGTCGCAGCCCTTCTTGGACCCCGTCATGTCGAGGTGCTCACGCAGGGCGTCGAGCAGGGTGGTGCGATGGTCGACGGGCAGTGTGTACTTTTCGCCATTGATGTTCAGGGTGATGGCACTGGACGTCGATGGAGTCATGATCAGCCTTCTTTCGCATTGCTGATGCGCGTCGAGCGAGACGATCCCGGTGGACATTACGGGAGGGAGAGGGCGATGAGAATGAACGAACCGATGACGGTGGGCGCAGGTCGGCCGCACCGGCCGGATCTGCCGCTAAGGTGAGTCCAAGCGGACAGCTGTCCACTTGTTGTCGAACCTAGCGGACAGCTGTCCGCTCAGCAAGGCCGGACTCGGTTGCCCTTTCAGTGAGTTCGGCTGCCCTTTCCGTGAGGAGGAAGAATGCGGGACGAGGTACGGGGCGAGATGCGCGACGGGCAGGGCGCGCCTCTGCGGCCGGACGCGCAACGCAACCGTGAACGCATTCTGGAAGTCGCGCTGACAGAGCTGACGCGGGCGGCGGACGCCCCGTTGAGCACCATCGCGAAGAAGGCGGGCGTCGGACAGGGGACGTTCTACCGCAACTTCCCCAACCGGGAGGCCCTCGTCCTGGAGGTCTACCGCTTCGAGATGCAGCAGGTCGCAGACACCGCGGCCCAGCTGCTCAGTACCCGCGCACCTGACCGGGCCCTGAGGGAGTGGATGGACCGGCTGGCCCAGTACGCCATGGCCAAGGCCGGCCTGGCTGACGCGTTGCGCAAGTCCACCAGCAACTTCGGCGGCAGCCTGGCCAAGCTGGGGCACGGCCCGGTGACCCGGGCAGTCGCCCTGCTGCTGACCGCCAACGAGCAGGCCGGCACCATCCGACCGGGCATGAGCCCCGACGACTTCGTACTTGCCATCGCCGGGCTCTGGCAGATCGACCCGCACAGTGACTGGCAGCCGCGCGCGACGCGCCTCCTGGACCTTGTGATGGACGGGCTGCGCGCGGGAGCTCCTGGTGCGGAAGCCCCCGGTGCGGGAGTTCCTGGTGTGGAAGCCTCCGGTGCGGGAGTTCCTGGTGTGGAAGCCTCCGGTGCGGAGGGACTCGCAACGGATGACACGGACGCGGGCGTATCGGGGCCGGTGGACCGGGGGACGGGCTGACCCCTCCCCGGGGAGCTGTCCGATTCCATTCGCTCGATCCGATTCTTTTCGCTGTTCCGGCGTCCGGAACACCTGCGGGGGCCAGGCTGGAGGCATGGCTTTCGCAGATGAAGTGGCTCCGGTGGCCGTACTGGAGTATCAACCGCAGTGGCCGGTGGACTTCGATCGCCTGGCCGGGGAGTTGTACAACGCGCTGGGAGGCGAGGCGCGCACGATCGACCACATCGGATCGACATCGGTGCCGGGCCTGGCGGCCAAGGACTGTGTGGACATCCAGGTGCGCGTCGCCGAGATCAAGGAAGCCCGGCAGACCGGGCTTCTCGCCGCGATCGGTTTCCGCTGCCGGCCCGAACCGTGGAATCGAGCCGAGGTCTCGGGCGGACAGGAGTGCAGCAAGCTGGTGTTCGCCCCACCGGTGGGTGCGCGGAGGTGCAACGTACACCTACGCCGGGAGCGCGACCCGAACTGCCGTTACGCGCTCCTGTTCCGTGACTACCTGCGTGCCGACGAGGCTGCCCGACAGCAGTGGGGGAAGTTCAAACGACGGCTGGCCCACAGCGTGCCGGACCTGCTGGACTACGGGCAGATCAAGGCCCCGGCCACCGAGATCCTGATGATCGCGGCCGAACGCTGGGCGGTGGAAACGGGCTGGCAGCTGCCTCCGGGGCGCCTCGCGCCGCGCACGTCTCCCGCGAGGTGAGCGGACTTCGACGGCACCCGGTGAGCCGGTCGAGATGAGCGGTTTCGGCGGCACGCGCCCGGTCGGCGGTCTCGGCGCCTGTGGCCTGCTCCTCGATCACGGCGGTCCGCTGGACGTGGACCACCCCCGCAGGGCTGCCGGTGTCGCGAGCCAGCGGGGCCGCAGCGTCCACTGTGGCGCAGGCCCGGTGGTGGGCGCCCGGGGTGACGATGGCGGGAGGCGCGTCGCCTGTTGCGGCCGGACTGCCGACCAGGGTGAGTGACGGCGCGACCGGTTCGCTGTCGCCGGTTTCTGCCTCGGCCTTGCGCAGCAGGCCGTGGCCGCCGGCCAGAACAGGGACGGTGAGGAGGGAGGTGGCGGCGCAGGGACGGAACGGGACGCTCAGATCGATGGCGCTCTTTCGCACATGGCGGACCGTCTGCTCCACGGCGATCATCAGAGTCCCGGCCGGCACCTCGGGAGCCGGATGCATACCCCGCTTGTCCATGAGCCCACTGTGCATATGCGTGTGGCGCGAATCAGTATCAATCCCACGCCGCGACTCTCGCGGTAACTTTGGTTGCCAAGCCATCATGCGGTAACTAAAGTTGCATGCATGATGCCGTCTGAGATCACCACTGAGGAAGAGACCGCCCTCGGCAAAGCTCTTCTGGATGCCCTCAACCCACTGGCCTCGGCCATGCGTGCCCGAGCGACCGGACTTCCCGAAGAACGCATGTGGGATGCCGACCCCGTCGACGTCACTCTCTCGATCCTCACCACCTGGAAGGTGGTGGACGCGGAGGTCAAGCGCTTGACGGCAATCGCGGCAAGGACCGCCGGCTCCTACGGTGCGAGCTACGGACAGTTGGGCGCTGCCTGGGGGATCACTCGCCAGGGTGCCCGCAAGAAGTGGCCCGAAGCCATCGACAGGTCGGCCTCGGCGGCGGGGACCGGCTTCGTCGAACTGTGCGGGGGCAGCGCCGAGTTGTCCCGGGATCCGTCATCGGGCGGCTGGCGGTGGACCGGACAGGGGGCGGACGGCACGCGCGACGAGGCCGACAGCACCTCCCACTACGCGACGAAGGAAGAGGCTGCCGCCCACGCGGGCGCATTCCTGAAGGAACACGCCATCGAGGAGCGGTAGGCGCCCAAGCCGCTCACAAGGGTTACGGCGGGGAAGTCGCCAAATCGCCGTCGTGCACCGGAGTGCCGGGCCCGGAGGCCGGGATCCCCATTGCGGGGCCACCAAGAAGGTAATGGGGGCACGAAAGTACTGCTTCCGGGCACGCGCCGGGACTGTCAGTGGTGTGGTGCATGATCGGCACGTTGGCTCTTCGAGGAGATGGGGCACCATGCCGATCACGAACCAGCAGGTGGCTGGGCACGCATTTCTGCAGCCGCTGTATGCGGACGCCTACTTTCCCGACCACGTCCTAGACAAGGGCAAGGCGATCCTGCTGAATCTGTGCGAGCGGATCGAGGCTGAGCAGCCGGCGGATCTGCCGGCCCTGTACGTGCTCACGGAGGTGGCGACGGAGCAGTTCAATGCGCTGGAAGCCGAGTTCGTGGCGGCGGGGAGCGAGATCGAGACCGTCGCGCGTGAGGAGATAGGCGAGGACTTCTGGTTCGTGGCGGCGGCGTACGGCTTCTCGGACGCGGATGCGGAGGAGCTGATCGCCGCCAGGGATTGGTGAGCGGCAGGTGCTCCCGACGGCCGACGCGACCGTTGGGAGCTGCCGCCCTCCGGCTCTCAATGCTGCAGGGCATCCAGGACGGCGAGACCGCCGCGGACGGCGGCAGATGCCTCGTCGAGCTGCTCGCGTTCATGGACACGCCCGTCGGAGCCGATGCGAAACGGATCACCTGTGAAGCGAGGGATGACGTGCAGGTGCACATGGAAGACCTCTTGGAACGCGGCTTCGCCGTCCGCGAGAAGCAGGTTGACACCCTCGCACCGCAGGCCTGATCGGCGCAGTGCCCGCCCGAGCCGGTGCGCCACCCTCCAGACCTGGACGCCGGCGTCCTCCGGAAGATCCTCCAGTCCCGCCGAATGCGTCTTGGGAACGACCAGCAGGTGACCGGGGTTGACGGGCCGGAGATCCATGAAGGCGATCACCGATTCGTCCTCATGGACGATGCTGGCCTCCGCCCGACGCTGAACAATCGTGCAGAAGATGCATCCGTGGTCCGCCATGAATGTCCCCTCGGGCTCCAAGTCCATTGTCGCGCCCACCACATCAGATGATTCGTACGGACGCGAACGAGTTCTGTCGCCGAGGCCCGGCGGAGCAAGCTGTCTGAAGGCCCTTGCCGGCAGATATGGTCATGTTTCATGTTGAGAGGGGTTGGGACCATGGAGGAACGTATTGTTCCGCCTCGTGTGGTGGCCGCAGAGCGTGTGGCCTCCGAGGCGGGGTTCAAGAAGAGCTGCATCCCTGAAGTGGGCAGGCTGCTCAAACTGGCCGCTGCCGCGAAGCCCGACGGAGTCATCGCGGAGAGCGGTACCGGTGCCGGAGTCGGCACAGCCTGGCTGCACAGCGGCCTCGGCGCCGGTGCACGTCTGGTCACCGTGGAGCGTGACGAGCAACTGGCCCGCAGAGCGGCCGGCGTCTTCGCGGACGACGAGCGCGTCAGCGTTCTCACGGGGGACTGGAAGCTGCTTGAGCAACACGCCCCGTTCGACGTCTTCTTCTGCGACGGCGGTGGCAAGCGTGACGATCCCCAGCGGGTCGTCGAGCAGCTGGCTCCCGGCGGCCTCCTCGTCCTGGACGACTTCACCCCCTCACCCCATTGGCCGCCTCGTTTCGAGGGGCAAGTGGATGAACTCCGCATGTTCTACCTCACTCATCCGGACCTGGACGCCACCGAGATCCTGACAACACCGGCCAGTTCAATGGTTGTCGGGGCACGTCGCGTCTAGGCAGGTCTCCTGCGGATCACCCCACGAACGCCGGGGCGTCGGTGACGGGACGGCTTCCCGTGACCTGAGCACTGCCCGGCCGGGAACCACACCGAGGTGTGGCATGAACGCGTGCTGCCGCCGGCACCGGAACGGATCAGGTTCCGGACGGTGCTGCGCGGTTCGTGAATGAGCCCGGCCGGCAACGGATGTCGTACCCACACGGGTCCGCGGTCAGCTGCGAACAGGTAGATCCCGGGCGAAGCGGCGGACGGCTTCGGTGAAGGCATCCGGATCGTCGAAGTTCGCGAGATGTCCGGCACGCGGGATCAACTCCACGCGGGCATGCGGATGCGCGCGGACGAAGTCCCGCTCGCCGGACCGGAAGACGGTGTCCTTCTCGCCGTTCAGGATGAGCACGGGAGCCGCCACATGACGCATCGCACCCGCGTCGAAGCAGCCCAGCACCTCGCCCCAGGCGGCCGGCAGAGTGTGGAAGGCGTAGCCGGAGCGGATGGTCGCCTCCACCACCTCGGGTGGGTAGATCCGGCGCAGCAAACGGTCGTTCCACCGGGCCAACCGGTGTGCCGGTATACGAGGGACGAGGCCGGCCACCCACCTGTACGGCGTTGCCCACGGGCCGCTGGTCGAGGCGCTGGCCCCCGCGAGGACCAGCCCGCGCAGCCGCTCCGGGCAGCGCCGCGCGAATTCCAGTGAGACATATCCGCCGAGCGAGTGCCCGACGATCAGAGCCGGCCCGCGGCCGAGCGAGTCCACCGCGGAAGCGATGATCTCCGTCGCCGCGTTCATGCTCCATGGTTGGGCAGAGCGGGCGCCGTGGCCCGGTAGGTCAATGGCGGCTACCGGGAAGTCCTCTTGAAGTGCGGCGAGCTGCGGGCTCCACTGTCCCGCGCTGAACCGCGTCCCGTGCACCAGGACGATGGGCGGTGCATCCGCTGCCGTCATGAGCCCCCCGGATCGACACGCTCTCCTCCTGGCGACTCTACCGGCGGGGCGATCCCCGGCGCCGGGACGCGAAAGTGCCCTCCCGCGCGGAAGCCTGGACTGATCAACTGCAGATCTGGACGAACAACCTGAGAAGTACGGATCCGGCGGGACGGGACAGCCGCAACGCCCCGCGTGGATCACGGCCACGCGGGACACGTTTCTACTTCGTTCCGCCCGACTGCTCGACGGAACGGGAGCGTCGGTGGGCGGAGACCCGCTCGCGGGTTGCGCATCGGCGGGAGCAGTAGCGGCGTTCCGGGCCGCTGCCCTGCGAGATGAAGGCGTTCCGGCAACTGGGGGACGAACAGATCCTGCCGGGTGGACGTTGGTGTTCCCAGACGAGCACCGTCAGGGCCATGCAGGACGAGGCCAGCAACCACTCGTCCCAGGGGGCGTCGTCATCGTGGTCGAGATGAGGGTGCCAGGGGGAGTTGCCGTCATGGGAAGTCAGGCGGAGCGGTCCGGTCTGCTCTGCCAGAAGACGATTGAGGTGGCCGGCCGCACTGTCGGCGGTCCGGGCGGCGAAGACCTCCCGCAGCAGGGTGGCCGCCGCGCGCATCCCGTCGACGTCGTGAGCGGTGAGCTCGATGTCGTCCGCTTCACCGTGTGCGCGGAGCACATCGGCGATTTCGCCAGGGTCGGGGCGGTCGGTATCGAGGGCATTGACCAGAGCGGCGGTACGTCGAGCCACGGCCAATACGGAGTGCCTGGTGGACCAGTCGTCTATGTTGGGGGACACCTGCGCAATGTAACGCATATTGCTGAGTTTTGAGTTACCTCCGTAACGTCCTGCCCATGAAAACGCGTTGCTCACTCCCCGTCTACCTCGTCGGAGCAGTGGCGGCTCGTGCCGGGGACGAGGCATCAGGACCGGCGTTGATGCTGGCCGGCTTCGCGCTGACCGGATCGACCTCGGACGCGTCGTCGCTGCTCGCGGGCATCACGATCTCCGCCGCCGCAGGAGGGCCACTGCTCGGGACGCTCCTCGACAGGGTGAGCCGGCCGGGTCGCCTGCTGGCCGGAGCGCTCGTCGTGTACGCGGTGGGCCTGGTGACGATCCTCGCGGGGATCGGGCGCCTCCCGTTTGCCGTCACCGTCCTGATCGCAGTTCTCACGGGGATCCCGGCGCCGGCCCTGTCGGGTGGATGGACGGCCCAACTACCCCGGGTCGTACCGGATGCCGGCCTGCCCCGGGCGAACACGCTCGACGCCATGACGTACGGCGCGGCGAGCCTGGCCGGCCCGGCCCTTGCGGGTGGAACGGCGGAGTTGCTGGGGGCACCGACCGCTGTGGTGGTCTCCGCGGCGCTCGTCGGCCTGGCGCTGCCCACTGCGCTGATGCTCCCGGCCCGCCCCGTTCGGGAGCACGTTCTTCGGGAGGCGTCGGTGATCAGCGATCTCATTGCCGGATTCCGGGTCATTGTCGGGCGACCGCCACTGGCCCGAGCGACTCTCACCTCGGTCGTCTCCAGCGTTGCGCAAGGCATGCTGACCGCCTGCACGGTGTTCCTCGGCGAGCAGGTGATGGGCGGCGCCGGCCGTGGCGCGATGCTGCATTCCTGTGCGGCGGTCTCCGCGCTCGTGGCCAACGCCGTACTCGCGAGGTTTCCGCACTCGCTCGCCCCGGACTCCATCATCTGGACCGGCGCCCTGGTCCAGGCTGCCGCGCTGGTCCTGGCCGCCTCGGAGCAACCGCTGCTGCTGGTCGTGGCCGTACTGGTGCTCGGGATCGGCGAAGGACCTCAGCTGGCCGCGTTGTTCGCAGTCCGCCACCGGGAGGCCGCGGAACATCTGCGCGGCCAGATCTTCACCACCGGCGCCAGCTTGAAGATCACCGGATTCGCGCTGGGAGTCGCGGCGGCTGGACCGGTCGCCACCTGGTCCTTGCGTGGCGCTCTGGCACTCGCGGCGAGTGTCGCGGCCCTCGGGGCGCTGGCCTTCTTCGCAATCCCGTCGAGCGCCGACAGCTCGTCCGAGGACCGTGCGATGCCGCGTTGATCACCGCCGAGCACTGTGGGAACCGGCTCCGGCCGAGTCGTGTGTGCCCTCGGCGGAGGGGCCGGCCTTCGCACCGACTGGCCAGTGCTCCGCCATGCCGCAGGGGGCAGGGCGCCCCCTGCCCCGCAGCGCCGGAAGGTGGAGCGTACGTTCATACTCTCCAGAGTGTACGATCGTACGCATGTCGATGGACTACTTTGCACAGGACCCGCGCACCAACCTCGAACGCATGGCGGCGGGCGATCTCTACATCGCCGACGACCCCGAAATCGCCGTCCGCCAGCAGCGAGCCGTGCGTCTGGCCGCCCGATTTCAGGCCGCCTACATCGAAGACGCGGACGCTGCCCGGTCCCTTCTTGTCGAACTCCTCGGCTCGGTGGGGGACGAAGTTCACGTGCGACCGCCCCTGTACGTGGACTACGGGAGCAACATCACGATCGGGGCGCGCACCTTCGTCAACTACAACTTGACCGCCCTCGATGTCGCGGCCGTCACCATCGGCGAGGACTGCCAGATCGGCCCCAACGTCCAGCTGCTCACCCCGACGCATCCCCTGGAGCCGCAGCCCCGCCGAGACAAGCTGGAAGCCGCCAAGCCGATCGTCATCGGCGACAACGTATGGATCGGCGGAGGTGCGATCGTGCTCCCCGGCGTGACCATCGGGGACAACTCCGTCATCGGTGCCGGCGCCGTCGTCACCAAGGACATCCCCGCGGACGTCGTAGCCGTCGGCAACCCCGCCCGCCCCGTCCGCACCCTCTGAGGCCGCGACGACCATGGCTACCGGACACATCGACCCACAGCGCCGCGAACGCATTCTCACGGCCACGCTCGACCTCGTCGCGGAGGAAGGCACCGCCGGAGTATCCCACCGGAAGATCGCTGCGCGCGCGGACGTCCCGCTGGGCTCGATGACCTACCACTTCAGTGGGATCGACGAGGTGCTCCGTGAGGCGTTCCGCCACTTCGCCGGGCGTATCGTCGCGCTGTTCGACGAGTACCTCGCTGCCCCGGCCGACCGCGACCAGGTCCGAGAGGCGGTGGTCGACCTCATCCATACCCTGTCCGACGGAAGCCGGCGCGACCTCGTTCTCACCCAGGAGCTCTACACCCTCGCCGCCCGCCGGCCCTCCTATCGGGAACTCACCCATGAATGGATGACTCGCAGTCGCCGCCACCTGGAGAAACACTTCGACCCGGACACGGCTCGCCAACTCGACGCCCTCATCGAGGGGCTGACCCTACACCGCGCCCTGGCCACGGAGCCCCACGACCGCCTGCTGACCCTCGACGCCGTCACGCGTATCACCGGGCCCTCCGGTGCAGCCGCTCGGACCCGTCCGGCCGATCGTGCCGCTGGTCAGTAGTCCGTCGCAGAAGCGTGCATCGACTGCTACTCCGCCTGGCCCGGCACCGCATCAGCGTCCTGTTCGCCATACTCCGCGACGGAACCTTCTATGAGTCACGCGTCCCGGAATCAGCCATCGCCTGACCGGCGCCGGTCCTGCGATGGTTGAGCGTTCGCGTAGCCGCTGAGCGTTGCACCGGCCGGCCGAGCGCATGGAGCCAAACGGCCTCACAGACAGTCGCATCCTGTGGCGTAGAGCAACAGGAAGAGGGCCGTCATGGCGGTCACAGTGAAGCCGACAGCGGTCGGGGCGGCGAGGCCCCGACGGCCGCCCTTCGTGGGAGTACGGAAGGTCTGCCAGGCACCGTGGGCGAGGACGAAGCCGAGCAGCCCGGCCCCCGCGATGGTCAGGCGTGGACTGAAGGACCAGCTCAGGTAGGCGATCAGAGCGAGGCAGCCGAGCAGGGCGCAGGCGAGCAGGCTGAGGATCACCTCGGCGACGGCTTCTCCCACTATGTCGGTCAGGAAGTCGCCGATGCCTTTCGCTGCCCTGCGGACCCCCACGGAGCTCCTCCACTCTCGTGCCCGATGACCCCGAGCGGGGTCTGGTGGGAAGGACCCCCGCCGAGCCGAAATGGTTGCCGAGGTGCTCAGGAGCTGCCAACTACGGGTGCACAGCCGAACCTTGACGAAGAACATAGAGGCACCTCGCCCCCCCGGCAGGGCACCGGCCTGTGCCCCGTCGGGGTGGTTGACCCGGACTCGCCAGGAACCGTTGTATTCCGCCGGCGCGATGACACCGCTTGTCCGCCCTGCGTGCATGGGTCACATCGCCGGCTGCCCGCCGGCGGATCGAGACGGATGCCGACTGACGCGTTCGTCACCGCGGCGCGGCCCGACGCCTCCCGACAGCTCAATCGTTCCGGTTCGGGACCGTCCGCAGGAGGTTCTGCCGGGTCATGTGGTCATGGCCGAAGCAGCCGAAGTCACCGCGCTGCCGGGCGCCCGGGAACTCCGCACCGGCACGGTGAGGCGGTGGCAGCGGGCCGGCTACCCGGGGAACGGGGAGACCACCTGTTCCCCGGCGAGCGCGTTGAGTCGTACGGCCGCTTCGTCGTCGAGGAAGAAGAGCGTCATGGCCTGGCCGTTGTGCCGGACATGGAAGCGCCGGTCCCCGTGTTCCAGCTCGTCGATGAGGTAGCCGACGACCATCAGGTCGGCCCAGTCGTCCCTGACTTCGACGGGCCAGTTGACCCGCCGGCCGTCGGCCGTGTACTCGATCCACGCTTCCTCCGTTTCGAGGTCGACGTGATCCCGCAGGCCGGACAACGCGTCCGGCCGGCCGGCGATCCGGCACAGCTGCCTGGCGATCGCCACATACGAACCCTGGCCGCGGACGCACTCGGTATCGAAGTGCCATGCCCGGTCGCAGAGCCACCGTTCCCACGGTTCGTCCTCGACCATGCAGCCCAGCGTGAACAGCACCAGGTCGAACGGCTTGCGCTCGTATGCCTCCCGCGGCCACGAGTACAGCAACTCGTCCACGGTCCGGCCGACCGCGAGCGGCAAGCCCAGTTCCGCCAGTGTGCTCAGCTGATCTTCAAGACGCATGCCCGGGATCGTACCCGCCACCTCGGACAATGCCCTCGGGCTCTGTACGGCAGGCTCCGCGCCCGGGGCGGCGAGGCCTCAGTACGGGCTTTCGCGAGCCTGCGAGAATTCCTCGGAACGGAACCGGGGCACCTCCTCACCGAGTGGCAGTCCTGGCCCGGAGGATTTCGCCCACGGAATTGTCGCGCCACTGCTTCAGGAGCCGGTGGAAGGCGACGGCGCCGTGCGGGTAGGCGTTCGGGCCGTTGGGCCGGCCGCGTCCTTCGCGGTTGTAGTAGCCGGGTGTGCACTCGGCGTGGAACCACTCGTGGTCGGGGGCGCCGTCGGCCAGGACGGCGAGCCAGGCGTCCTCGGCCTCCCGGGACGGTTCGATGAGGGCCTCCCCGGCTTCGGCGGCCGCGATGAGGGCGGCGGCATGGACGGCCTGTTCGTCAAGGATGTGGGTGAAGTTGACGCTGCTGGCGTTCTGGAGGGGGCCCATCTGGATCAGGTTCGGGAAGCCGTTGCTGGTGAGGCCGTGAAGCGTGCGCGGGCCCTGCTGTGCCCAGGTGTGCAGCAGTTGGATGCCGCCCCGGCCGTGGACGGGGAGCTTGCCGGAGTGAATGCCGGAGGTCCCGACGTTGAATCCGGTGGCGAAGATCAGGCAGTCCAGTTCGTACGCCATGCCGCCGACCACGACGCCGTGTTCGGTGATGCGCTCGATGCCGTGGGTGTCCGCGGTGTCGACCAGGGTGACGTTGTCGCGGTTGAAAGCCGGGTAGTACAGGTCGGAGAAGGTGGGCCGCTTACAGGCGTAGCGGTACCAGGGCTGGAGCTTCCTGGCCGTCTCGGGGTCGGTGACGGTCTGCTCGATCCGGGCACGCAGCTCGTTCATCTTGGCGGCGTCGGCCACCTCGTAGGCGGCTTCGAAGGTCTTCCGGTCGCCCTGGCGCCGGAAGCTCGGCAGCAGCTTTTCCAGCAGGCCCGCCGAGGCGGTCCACTGGTCAGCCACGAGATCCCGGTCCTCCGGTTCGCCGGAGACGATGCGGAGATAGTTCTCGCGTCGTTCGTGGGCCCAGCCCTCGCGGTCTGCGCCGACGTCGCTTGCGGTGGTGCGGCGGTTGGCCCGCACGTCCACGGTGGAGGGGGTGCGCTGGAAGACATGGAGGTGTGCGGCGTCCTCGGCCAGCAGCGGAATGACCTGGATGCCGGTGGCCCCGGTGCCGACGATGCCCACCCGCTTGTCCGCGAGGCCGGTCATGCCGCCCTCCGGGGTGCCGCCGGTGTAGGCGTAGTCCCATCGAGAAGTGTGGAAGGTGTGGCCCTTGAAGTCCTCGATGCCGGGTATCCCGGGGAGCTTCGGGTCGGTGAGGGTGCCTGTGGCGGTGACGACGTACGTGGCCCGGAAGGCGTCGCCGCGGTCCGTGGTCACGATCCATGTCTCGGAAGCCTCGTCCCAGGTCAGAGCAGTGACCGCGGTGGAGAACAGTGCGTCCGGGTAGAGGTTGAACTTGTGCGCGATCCGCACCGCGTGGCGGCGGATCTCATCACCGGGGGAGTACTTCCACTCCGGTACGTATCCCGTCTCGTCGAGCATCGGCAGATACACGTGCGCCTCGATGTCGCAGTGGACGCCCGGGTACCGGTTCCAGTACCAAGTGCCACCGACGTCACCGCCCTTGTCGACGATCCGGACGCGCTCCACTCCCTGCTGCCGAAGTCGCGCCCCGGCGAGGATGCCGCCGAAACCGCCGCCGATCACTGCGACATCGACGGTGTCGTGGAGAGGGTCGCGCTCGGCCGGCCCCTCCGTGTACGGGTCGGCGGCGTAGTAGCCGAACTCGGCGTCGGCGTCGCGGTATTGGGCGGCTCCGTCGGGGCGGACGCGCCGCTCGCGTTCGAGGCGGTAGCGGTGCCTCAGTGCGGCGAGTTCGTCGGCCGCCGACGCGTGAGGGGTCGTCATGCGGGGCCTCGATCCTGATCGGTGGGGCCACCACGAGCGGGCAGCCGTCCGCTACCGTAGCAACTACCGGACAGTGGTGTCCGGTTGGAGTTCGGAGGCAGAGCGAAACCCGGCCAGGTTCTGTTCACGCCTCCGGCGCGCTACATATCCCCTGGCCTTCGGACCCCACGCAACGGACAGGAAAGGTGTTCCCCCATGCAGCGAATTCCGGCCCGATCTTTTGCCGCGCTCGCCACGATCTGCACCCTGGTGCTCACCGGATGCGGTACGGAGAGCGGCGATCCCGAGGCAGCGGCGGTGTCCGTCTCCACGGGCAGGACCATCCGCGCGCAGAAGTTCATGCAGTTGACCCAGGTGCACAGCGAGACCGGGATGACCTTGCTGGAAGGTCCGACGTTCGGCACGGACGGCGGACTGTTCGTCGTGGACGTCACAGCGCCGGAGGGCAAGCCCAAGGTCATGCGCATCGACATCAGGAAGAAGACGTCCCGGGCGGTCCACACCGACGGCCGTGGTGCTTACACCTCGGCGCAGTTCAGCCCGTACGACGGACGGCTCTACCTCAGCGACTTCGCCCACGGCGAGGTCGTGAGCCTGGCCCCCGGTGGTGGCGACAAGCGGACGTTCTTCTCCGGCGAGGTCGACGGGGCGCAGATGAATCCCGACGACATCGCCTTCGATCAGGAGGGCAACCTGTACGTCAGCGATTCACGCGGCCTGTCCGAGGGCGAGGCCCACGGACGGGTGGTGCGGATCAGCCGCGACGGCGCGAAGGCCACCGTTCTGGCCAAGGAACTGGCCGCGCCGAACGGGGTCTCGTTCGACGCGGACCACCGCGGGCTGTGGTTCAGCGAACTCACCGAGAACCGGATCTCCTACCTGCGCCTCGACGCGAAGGGCGAAGTGACCTCCCGGCACACGGCCATCCGCGTCGACGGCGGGATCGCCCAGACCGACTCGATCGCCGTGGACGCGGACGGGAACCTCTACCAGGGACTGCACGGGCGGGCCGCGATGGCCGTGTACGACCGGTACGGAGAGCGACTGGCGACAGTCGAGATTCCCGCACGGACCGAAGGGCTGGAGTCGGCGACGAACGTGGCCATCACGCCCGGCGGGACCAAGGCGTACATGACGGTGAGTGGTCCCGCCGGAGGATACCTGTACAGCTTCGACGCGCTCGCGAAAGGCATCCGGCAGTCCAACGGCGGCTGACACCCGACCTCCACTCATTCTCCGAAGGCCCGCACCGGTCCCACCTCGACACCGAGCAGCCGCCAGGCAGCCAGCGCCCGGCATTGCCGCTCCTCGCGAGTGGGGCCGATGACGGCGGCGGAGACCATGGCGACCGCGAGCACGAGATCGCTCGCGCCACTCAGCCGATGACCGTCGGGCAGATGACTTCGCAGGGCACGCTCGACGCGCTCGGACAGGGCCAGGGCATGCGCGCGGATGCCGGAACGACTGCCCGCCCGGTCGGCATGCAGAAGACCGATGAAAGCCGCCGACTCCGCGAGATGCCAGGTCAGCACACCGAGAACTTCGGCGAACGTCGCCCCCTCGGCGTCGGCCGCCTGCTCGACCTGGCGCACGTTCTCCTCCAGAACCGCAGCCACCGCGGCAGTCCGGTCCGGGAAGTGCCGGTAGAGAACGCCCTGGCCGACCCCGGCCCTGCGCGCGATCGCGGACAGGGGCGCCTCCAGACCGTGCTCAGCAAAGATCTCCCGGGCAGCGGCGACCAGAGCGGCGCGGTTACGGGCGGCGGCCTTCGGCCCGTCGTTCGCGGGTCGCCGCCCCTCCTGCTCGGTGTGCTCCATCACCCCGGCAGCGTACCGGCCGGGCGGCCGCGGCCTTTCCTCCTGCCCGCACCGGTGACGGGAGTGCGGCAGCCGGGGTGGCTGTGCCGTTGCTGCGCCCGCCGCTCGGCACCGCCCTTGTCGCAGCCGGCACCCCCACCCCCATCGAAGAACAGCCGACGGGCGACCCCATCCGCAGTGTGGAAAGCCCCTGCGAGGAATCCGGAGGCCCGACAGGGTGCAGTCAGTCGTCACGGAAGGTCGGTGCGGCCCCACCAGGTGGGCCGCACCGGCACTCCGTCCGCGTCGCGTTCCACCGGCGGCGTCGAGGGCGGAGACGGAGGCTGCACCGTCTCCGCCGGAGCCGGTTCGGCCTCGGGTGGGGCGACCTCCGTCGGTGGTGGCGGGGCGGGTGCGGCACTGTCGTCCAGCAGTTCCGCCACCGTGAACCGAGTGCTGAACGACTGCCAGGCGCCGTCGATCACCAGAAGGAAGCCGTTGCTTTCCCGGAAGAGCCGACGCCGCTTCGGACTCCTGGGATGCTCGGGCGAATGCATCCGGGCACGCCGCTCCAGCTCCACCAGAGCCTCTTCGCGCGTGCCCTCCACATGCGTCAGCACATACGCCTCCGTGTGCTTGCGCTCCCCGACGCCCACGGTCGTCTCGATTACCAGTCCCCAGGCTGTCACGCTTCCGCCCCTCCCGTTCGAATCAAGGGAGAGCTTAAAACGTGCTGCACAGGACGCTGGGGGCAGGCTTTGCTCCCGTACGGGTGGGGTGTTGTGGAGCGGGAGACAAGGGGAATGAAGAGCGAACGCGTCGGTGCCGCGGTCGAGGACGCCGGTCCGACGGTGACCGACCGGACGTCGCTGGCGTGCAATGTGGAACGTATCGGCCTCGTCTGTCGGACGGTGCGTCATTGGATCATGGTCCGGCACATCCCGGCTCGGGCCACGGCCGCCGTGGACCGTTGCGCCTGATCGAGGACCGGCTCGGTCCACCGGACCGGCAGGGGCGGGTCCTGCAACACTGACAGGATGATCTACGTGGTTGAGGGGCCCAGCGCCGCAGGCAAGAGCCGCTATGTCAGCTCACTGCGGATTCCGAAGGTGGTGTGCGAACTTGACGGGCGTCGTCAACCGGATGACGCGGCGTCTCTTGAGGAGACGAGTCGCTTCTGGGTGCGTCGGAACGAAGACAGGTGGGCAGAAGCCGTCCACGACGAGGACGTGCAACGTATCGCGGTCTGCGATACCGATCCGCTCAAGCTGCACTACGCGTGGACCCTCGCGCGGGCAGGTCTGGATGCCGGGGCGGACGCGTTCACCTGCCAACTGACGCTCGTCCGGAACTCCCTGAAGCGTAGGACACTGGGCATCGCCGACCTGGTCGCCTGTGTCGTCCCGTCCGAGTCGGTCCTGCGCGCGCACCGGGCCGGTGACGCCACCCGCACACGCCGGAACTTCGAGAAACACGTCCTGCTGGCCGCTCCCCTGAGGGAGTGGTACGAAGCCCTGAACGGCGTGGATCCAGGACGCGTCGTGTGGAAGTGGCCCGAGGAACCGTTGTCGGGCGAGCGGCGCGAACGCTATGACCTGGGCCTGTTCGACGCCTGGATGGACCGGCTTCCCACTGTCTGACGAAGACGCCCACGTCCAGTGCCAGACCGCCGAGCTCCTCGACCGGGATCTCCACTCCTTCCACGCTGCCTGCGACCGAAGTACCACTGCGCCGGCCGGCTGTATGGGATTCCTCGACGATGCCGTAGCTCCTGACCGGGCTGCCGGAGTGATCGGTACGGTCCTGGCCGGGAAGACTGTCGTGGTGGGGGAACAAGGCGCTCGCCGGCCTCGGTATCGCGCTGCGCGCCTTCGGGACCGCCTGGCCGTTGCCGAGTGGCTACGGGCGCCGACGCGAGCTGCGCCGGTTCGTCCCGGACCGGCCGGGAGGCCGGGAGCCGGTGAAGGTCATGTCGAACGGATCAAGATCTTCGGATCAGACTGCGGGGCGCCGCAGTACGTCGGTGGGATTCCCACCGCTTCTCCAGAAGGCCTCAATTCCATGCTCGTCGATGAACTCCTGCTCCACCTCGTGGATGGGGTACATCCCTTGGATGTTGATCACGTCGTGCGCCTCGTGTCCCGGAACGCCGACGTCGATGCCCAGGCAGTCCTCTGTGCCGAGGACCATGGGCGCGAAGACACAGAACGCTGTCATCTCCGACTCGGGCACGATTCGTTCGCCGAAGTCAATGGTGCTTCCATAGCTGAAGGGGCACGTGCCGCGCAGCTGTTCGGCGAGGAAACCCATCGCGTGTGCCCAGACGGGGCCGACCGAATTCACGCTGAGACAGGGTTCGGGCGAGCCGGACTGCCAATCCGGATGTTCTGCCAACCTGCCGCTCCGGGCTGTTGAACGTGCCTGATCGAGAGATCCGACCGTGGCCCTGCCCACCGGAACTGGCATCGGCGCCGAACCGGCGCCGGTAGCGGTACCAGCACCGCTACCGCTACCGGCATGCAGTTGGTCAGGCACCCTGCCGCAGCGGGCCGATGAGGGTTCCGGTGGCAACCTTCAGCGTGCCCTCGGCAAAGGACGTGCCGGGGATCTCCCCATCTGGAGCCTGGAGTGTGAAGGACGCCTCGTCCGCGGAGACCTGGCGGGCGTCGTTGGGAACCTGGATGTCGAAGTGCACCGGGCGGCCGGGGCCGAAGGTCACCGCGGTGTGCTGGTCGCCGTATCGGCCGGCGGTGAGCCGGGTCTGCGAGCCGTGGTAGGAGAACCGTACGTCGGTCGGCGAACCGGCCAGTTCGCAGGGGTCGTACCCGCGCGGCGCGGTCAGGGTGACGCGGTAGTGGTGGTGCCCAGCGCTGGCGGGGGCATCGGTGATCTTCGCGGTGTGGTTGGCCGGACGGCATGCGGAGGGGGCAGCACCGGTTTCCGTTGCCGGGGAAGCCTGCGCAACTGTGGGGGCCGCGGCGGCCAGCAGCACGGCGGTGAGAGTGATGGCGGTCCTGCGGTTTACGCGCATGGGTACTCCTTGCCTTGCTCGATGGCCCTGCGGCTGTTCTCCGCCGGAGCCATGGTCGGTCTGATCTGTGCCCCCTCCCACTCGCCGGAATGTCCCAGGATCGTCACGATCGTGACGGCAGCCACTGCACAGCGGTTCCGGGCAGGCGACGGCCTGGGACGCCCGCGTCCGGCCGGCCGCCTCCTCCCGAGCCTCGGAGGCAGGAGGCAGGCGGCCACGGGACCACAAAGCTGTCGTCCGCCCTGATGTCCGCCTCGGTGCCCGGCGCCGGAAGGCCGGTTGCCTGTTCTGCTGCGGTGTGTCGCACGTCGACGATGTCGGCGGCGCATCTCTGCCCGTGGGAGAACCCGGCGGCGCCTGTCGTCGACCGGGGCCGGGCCGACCGGAGCATCGAGCTGTCCGTGAACGGCCGGGACGTCAGCGGCTCGGACATGTGCTGGTCCGATGCATGTGCCGGCTCGAACCGGCGTGCACGGCGCACTGGGAACGCGGCGGCAACACCGCTCCGACTCCGCGCGCCCTACCGGTGGTCACGGCCCCTGGCAATGATGAGCCGACCGCAAGGAATCCAGGCGACACCGCACACCTGCCCCTCGGCCAGGTGCACATGCGGTGGAAGGAGTCCACATTGTTGCTTCTCATCTCCCCGGACAGCGTCGAGGAAGCCCTCGACTGCGCGAAGGCGGCGGACCACCTCGACATCGTCGATGTCAAGAAGCCCGACGAGGGATCGCTCGGCGCGAACTTTCCGTGGGTCATCAAGGAGATCCGTGACGCGGTGCCGGCGGAGAAGCCGGTGTCCGCCACCGTGGGAGACGTCCCGTACAAGCCCGGCACGGTGGCCCAGGCGGCGCTCGGCGCGGCTGTCTCCGGAGCCACGTACATCAAGGTCGGCCTCTACGGATGCACGACGCCCGAACAGGCCATCGACGTCATGCGGGGCGTCGTCCGGGCGGTGAAGGACTACCGGTCGGACGCGTTCGTCGTCGCCTCGGGCTATGCCGACGCCCACCGGATCGGTTGCGTCAACCCGCTCGCACTGCCCGACATCGCTCTCCGCTCCGGCTCCGACGCGGCCATGCTCGACACCGCGGTCAAGGACGGCACCCGGCTGTTCGACCACGTTCCACCGGAGGCCTGTGCGGAGTTCGTCCGGCGGGCCCACGAGGCCGGGCTGCTCGCCGCGCTAGCGGGCAGTGTGAAGGTGGGAGACCTCGGCACGCTGACCCGCGTCGGCACGGACATCGTGGGAGTGCGCGGAGCGGTCTGCGAGGGGGGCGACCGCACCACCGGAAGGATTCAGCCACAGTTGGTGGCCGCCTTCCGGGCGGAGATGGACCGGCACGCCCGGGAACACGCGGCCGCTGCCGCCGCCGCGAATTGACCGCGGCAATGTCGACGGACCAACCCCGTCAGGCGTCGCCCGGCAGCGGCGGCGAGCGCTTCGCCGTCCTCGATCCGGCAACGGGCGAGGCATTCGAGGAGGCTCCCGACCTGCGACCGGACGAGTTGGACGTCGTGGTCGGCCGGGCCCAAGAGGCCTGGCGCGACTGGCGGACCGACCGCAGCGCCCGTGCCACCGCCCTGCTCGCGGCAGCCGACGCCACGGAGGCTGCCGGGGCGGGGCTCGCTGCCCTGCTCACCCGTGAACAGGGCAAACCCCTGTCCGAGTCGTACGCGGAGATCGCCCGCACAGCCGCCCGACTGCGCTACTTCGCCGAACTCGACCCCAGGCCCAGACCCATCACCGACGGCCGCCCGGTACGCAGCGAGATCCGCTGGCGACCGCTCGGGCCCGTCGCAGCGATCGTCCCGTGGAACTTTCCACTCCAACTGGCGTCGGCGAAGCTGGCACCCGCGCTCGCCGCCGGCAACACGGTGGTGCTCAAGCCCTCGCCCTTCACACCACTCGCCACACGGCTGCTGGGATCCGTTGTCTCCGCCGCCCTCCCCGAGGGCGTGCTCACGATCGTCACCGGTCATGAACCCCTCGGGGCCCGCCTGGCCTCCCACCCCGGGATCCGTCACGTGACCTTCACCGGTTCGATTCCCACCGGACGGGCCGTCGCGGCAGGCGCGGCGGCGTCGCTCGGTCGCGTCACCCTGGAGCTGGGTGGCAACGACGCCGCCATCCTCCTGGAGGACGTCGACGTGGAGCGGATCGCGGACCGGCTGTTCTGGGCGGCGTTCCGCAATTGCGGGCAGGTATGCATGGCGGTCAAGCGCGTCTACGCTCCGGCCCGGCTCTACTCCGACGTCGTCGAGGCCCTCGCACAGCGCGCGAGGACGACCGTCGTCGGATCCGGCCTCGACCCGGACACGCAGCTGGGTCCGGTCAACAACATCCCCCAACTGGCGCGGGTCGAGCGCTACACAGCACAGGCCCTGGCGGACGGCGCCCGAGCCGCGGCCGGTGGCCACCGGCTGGACCGACCGGGCTACTTCCACGCCCCGACGATCCTGGCCGATGTTCCTCCCGACAGTCCGGTGGTGACGGACGAGCAGTTCGGTCCGGTTCTGCCGGTGCTGCCGTACCGGAGCCTCGACGAAGCCGTCGGGGCTGCCAACGACACCGGCTTCGGACTGGGCGGCTCGGTGTGGGGGACCGATCTCGACCGGGCCGAAGCGGTGGCCGACCGGCTGGAGTGCGGCACGGCGTGGATCAACCATCACGCCGAACTGTCCCTCGCCCAGCCCTTCACCGGCATCAAGGACAGCGGTGTCGGCGTCGCGGGCGGGCCCTGGGGGCTCTACGGGAACCTCAGGCCGTTCGTCGTGCACCGCCCGGAGGTGGCATGACGATGAGGTTCGGCGCGGCCGTACTGCGCTCGTACGACAGCCGATTCGCCGTCGAGGAGGTGATCCTGAACACCGGACCGGCCGATGGTGAGATCCTGGTCAGGATCGCGGGCTGCGGGATGTGCCGCACCGATCTCGCGGTCCGGCATTCGGACGGCCGCTCACCGTTGCCGGCGATTCTCGGCCATGAGGGGTCCGGGGTCGTGGTGGAGACTGGCGGCCCGCACACCGGCCTGCGCAACGGCGACCATGTCGTGCTGAGCTTCGACTCCTGCGGACACTGCCAGAACTGCATGAGCGCAGCTCCCGCCTACTGCGATTCCTTCGCCCCGCTCAACCTCTTCGGCGGGCGCGAGGAGAAGGCCGCGCGGCTCAGCGACGCGGCCGGGGGCGAACTGGCCCCCCGGTGGTTCGGCCAGTCCTCGTTCGCGCAGTACGCGGTGGTCGCGGCCCGCAACGCCGTCCGGGTCGACCCCTCGCTGCCCGTCGAACTGCTCGGGCCACTCGGCTGCGGATTCCTCACCGGCGCCGGAGCGGTCTTCAACTCCTTCGGCACCGGACCCGGCGACACCATCGCAGTCTTCGGCGCAGGAGCGGTGGGCCTGGCCGCGGTGATGGCGGCCGCCGCCTCCGGAGCGACGATCGTGGCTGTCGACCGACACCCCGAACGGCTGGCTCTCGCCGAACGGTTCGGCGCGATTCCGCTGCACGCCGCGTCGGCCGACCTGCCCGGCCGAATCCGGCGACTGACCGACGGCGGAGCGCAGTACGCACTCGACACCACGGCCTCCGTCCAACTGATCAACGACGCGCTACGGTCCCTGCGCCCGACCGGTCATCTCGGTCTGGTGGCACGGCTCCATACCGTGCTGCAGCTCGAACCGGGGGCATTGGACCGGGGCAGGAGGATCTCTCACATCTGTGAGGGGGACGCGGTGCCGGGACTGATGATTCCGCGGCTGACCGGGCTGTGGCAGGCCGGGCGTTTCCCCTTCGACGAGCTCATTCGTACGTACCCACTCGCCGACATCAACGAAGCCGAACGCGACTGCGACGCGGGCCGTGTGGTCAAACCCGTCCTGCTTCCGGAGGGGCAGGGCCGCTGATCGCGGCACTCGACGGCCGCTGCCCGACCGCCGGCCGCAGGACCGCGCGCGGTCGGGCGCTCCCCGAGGCACAGGGTGCCCGGAGCGGTGGCGTCGCGCGTCCACCGTTGATCCGTCCTCATCCGCCTTTCCCGTTGTTCATGGTCCCAGACTGTCCGAAGGAGAACCCGTGGTCGGCACAACGTCTCGAAACACCGGCGTGGAGGGCGTGGAAGGAGGTGTCGGCCTGACCGCTCTGCTGGTCGCCGCGGCGCGGGCGATCGAGACCCACCGCCACGACACACTGGCACGGGACATCTACGCGGAGCACTTCGTGCTCGCCGCACCGGCGTCCGCCGACTGGCCGGTCCGGATACAACAGGTTCCGGACGGCGACACCAACCCGCTGTGGGGCCGGTTCGCGCGCTACTTCGGACTGCGGACGAGGGTCCTCGACGACTTTCTCCTCCGATCTGTACACACGAGTGACGCCCGGCAGGTGGTCCTGCTCGGGGCGGGGCTGGATTCACGGGCGTTCCGACTCGACTGGCCTCCCGGCTGCGTGGTCTTCGAGATCGACAGGGAAGGCGTGCTGGCGTTCAAGCACGCGGTGCTCGACAGGATGTCGGCCACTCCGAAGGCCGCGCGCATGCCCATCCCGATCGATCTGCGCGCCGACTGGGCCGGAGCGCTGGCGGACGCCGGGTTCGATACGGACGCACCGAGCGTCTGGCTGGCCGAGGGGCTGTTGTTCTACCTGCCCGCCGCCGCCGAGACGGACCTCATCGACACGGTGGACCGGTTGAGTACGGGAGGAAGCGCGCTGGCGTACGAGGTCAAGCTCGACAAGGACCTGCTGGAGTACCGCGACAGCCCGCTCTACACCGCGACGGCACACCAGATCGGCATCGACCTGCTCAACCTGTTCGACAGAGAGCCGCGGCCGGACTCCGTCGGTCACCTGGCGGGCAGGGGCTGGGACACATCGGTTCGGACCCCCTTCGACTTCACCCGCCGGCACGGACGCGGACCGTTGCCCGAGCCGAACGACGCGTTGGCGGGCAACCGGTGGGTGTTCGCGAGCAAGCACCGCCCGTAACGCTGCCGCCGGGCGCCCCGGCCGCCGGTCGTGCTCCTCCGGCCGGGCGGCTGATCCGAAGCAGCGAACCAGCCACAAGGAGTGTTTCCTGGAGATGTGGAGACACCGCTCCAGGAACATCCTCCTGGCCGAGGCCGCCCCGGCGCCGCACGAAAACGCTTCACCACCACAATCCCCTCAGCACTGATCCTGACGGTCCGTGAGCACCTCCGAGATCCTCGCCCCGCACGACAGGTGGACAGCACGGGACACACCGTCGGACGCGGCCCATCGACCGTGCCTCAGCTGCCGACAGAACACGGCGGCCGACCACGTGGAGCAGGGGTGCCCGGCGAAGCCGACCGGATCGATGGGCAGAAGATGTTGTGACCGGCCCGGTCGAGAGAACCTGGCTATTAGGTTGGTACTCATGTTCGTTCTGTATCCGCGTGTACTCGCCGGGGACTATCCTGCCGTCTTTGCCTTCTACGCGGCCGTGCTGCCCGAGCTGACGGGATATGCGCTCGCGCACGGTGACGAGGCGTCCGGGTACGCCAGTTGGGACGCGCCCGAGGGAGCGACCGCGTTCGCCGTGATCCAGCGGGACGCGTTCGTCGGAGAGGTTCCGTCGGCTCCTGATGAGGGTGGTGCGACCTTCGTGATGCCTGTCGCGGACGCTGCGGCGCTGGACGCGGCGGTCGCGCTGTGCCGACAGCACGGTGCGGTCCTGGTGGCACCGGCCCGGGATCTGCCGGGTTGGGGTCTGCGGGCGGCGCACCTGCGTGACCCTGACGGGAACCTTCTGGAGATCCAGACGTACTGAGTGCCGTTCGGCGGCCCGCCGTCAACCATTGTTCCCCTGGGGGCCGGCCCGTCCCGTGTACACGGAACACGACCGCCCCTCGTGGGCCCTGCTTCTGATGTCGGGGCATCCTGCCGGCCACCGACGACACACCAGCCACGGAGTTCCGGCCCGGCCTGTTGGGTGCCCGGGGCGCCAGGTTCTCCTGGTGCCCCGGGCGCAAGGAACCGGGCTGTGGAGCTTGGGTCGGTTCAGGGGCTGACGGCGTGTTCGGTGAACTGGCCACAGGGGCGGAACCCCAGGCGACGGTAGACGGGCTCGCCGTCGGCTGACGCCTGCAGGACCGCGATGCGCTGGTCCCGGTCTCGGGCGGTGCGGAGTGCCGCGAGTGTGATGGCGCCGCCGTAGCCGCGTCGACGGTGGGCGGCCAGGGTGGCAATGTTGTAGATGCCGGCGACTCCCGCGTGGTGAAACACTTCGGCGGAGCAGACTGGGCGGTTCCCCACGTAGCCGACCAGATACCGGGCCGGGCACTGCGCTGCCAGGGCCTGAGGGGCGGCCTGGGCGAAGAAGCGGCGGACGGTGTCTGCGGGCGGGTCCCAGTTCGCGGCAAGAATTGTGGCGTAGTCGGCGAGCTGCTCGGGCGTGGCCACCTGCTGGATCTCCAGACCCTGGGCGGCAGGCGGTGGCAGGGTGTCGTCCAGTTCGGCCCACATCGCCGTCTCGCGTTCGGACACCGGCAGACCGGCCGCCGTCAGTCGGGTGGTGAGGTCCAGCGGTGTCGAGGCGGGCCCAACCCACCAGGAGAAACGACGGCCGGTGCGGGTCAGCGCCCGAGCGGTCCCGGCGATACGTGCGGGGGCGGTGGCGGCGGTGAAGCGGGCCGCAGCAACGATGTTGAACGTGTCGTCGTCCAGGCCGCTGTCGGCGACCAGGAGGTCACCCGCATCCGTGACGCTCGCACCGCTCATACCCCGGTGCAGGTGACAGGCATGTTCCGCCAGGTTCCGTTCCATCCTGTCCATCAACTCGGCTTCATCGAGGAAGTGATCATTCATGGTGATTGATCCCAGCATGACCGAGTGAAAGCCGCATCCGATTTTGGGCTGTCTGTTGGCGGTGTCGCGCCGGCGACCAGTGCTTTCGATGCACAACCCTGGTGGGGGACGACGAACTCTCCAGCATCGACCTGAAGACCGCGGCCCGCTTCTGTCCCGCCTCGCCGTGGGCTGACGCCTGTCGCTCGGGACGGTGCGTGCGTGCTGCGGCGGGACGTCTCAGTTCCTGATGAGAGGCTCGTAGGAGTGGCCCTCCGGTGTGATGACGAGGACGAAGTTCTCTCCCATTCGAACCGCTACCTCCCGCAAGCGGGCCAGGACGTCTGCCTGGTCCGACAAGTCCAGGCCCAGGGCTGCCGCGGCACGGTCCCTTTGGGCCACGAGATCTGGCATGTCCTCCAAGTACTCGGCCGCGAGTTCGTGACTCTCCTCGTCCGTGAACGCTCGGCAGTCACGCCACCAAGGGGCGACCAGCAGCAGCCGCAGGAGTTCGGGCAGGCCGATCGCAACCAGAGCCGCATTTCCTTCGGAGTCGGCATAGAGGATGGGGCGGTCCTCCCCACCTTCACCGCAGAAGAAGTACGTGCCCCCGGCGCCGTCGCCGGCGAAACCCTCAAGCGCGGCTCCCGAGGCCAGGTGCACTTCTTCGACATGGTCGCCTCGGTCCAGGTCGAAGTCACCCGGCCACGCGAGGAAACTGGCAGCCTCGGCCTGTTCGCGTACGGCAGCGATCAACGATTCCATGGGCTGCACCATACGGCTCACTGGGGCGAGAAGAATCACGGGGAACCGGGCGCTGTCGCTCGCGGTGTGCGCCGCACCCCTCGTTCGGTCCGACCGGTGACGGCGTCACTCCGAGCCGTAGTACAGCCGGAAGAACTCCTCCATCGCCGCGTCGACGCCGACGCGGTCACCGGTGGCGAGCAGATCGAGCAGCAGACCGCGGACGGTGGCGAGCCCCAGCCTGGCGCGGTTCCGGGCAACGGCAGGGTCCTTGCCCGCGGCGACCTCGGCGGCCATGAGCGGCTCCAGCCAGCCGTCCACGAACCCGTCCAGGACCAGGGCGGCCTCGGGGCGGCCCCGCAGCGCGTGTCCGCAGATTTCGAAGAACAGCCGCTCCTGACCCGCCAGCCGAGGATCCGTCAGCTGTCGCCATAGGAGCCTCGCCGTGTCGGAGGGCGAAAGACCGGGTTCCAGGCGGAGCCGGCCCAACAGATCTCGCTGGCGCTGCTCCGACGTCCGGACGATCTCGACGAGCAGCGCTTCCTTCGAACCGAAGTAGTGGATCAGCATGCGGTGGCTGACACCGATCGCGGCACCCAGCCCGCGCAGGCTCAGGTCTGCGAAGCCGTGTGCCGCGACGTGGTCGACAGCCGCGTTCACCAGTTGAGAGCGCCGGTCCTCGTCGGTGCCGGGCGCCGACCTGTCCTCGGTGTGCGAGCCGTCCATTTCCACCACGTCATGAGTGTACCAATTGGTACATGCCCTGTGTACCGTGTGGTACATGAGGTCAGTCTCCGTATCGATCGACGTACCGCAGACGCCCGAGCAGGTCTACGACTTCCTCGATGTCATGGCTCACCACGAGCGATTCACCAACCACTACCTGACCGGATGGAGCTACAGCGGCCCCGACCGTGGCATCGGATCGTGCGCCTCGGTCACGGCCACGCTGGGTGGCAAGAAGACCGACGTCACCATCGAGGTCGTCAAGGCCGATCCGCCGCGGTGCATCGTCGAGCGGAACGTCAGTGCGGGCGGCCGACGGCTGGCTCACGGCACCTACACCGTCGAACCGCTGCGGACCGGCGGAAGCCACGTGGCGTTCACGTACACCTGGGTGCGCGCCCCGCTCTCCGAACGCCTATTGGCGCCCGTCGTCCGGGCCACGATGCGGCGTGCCAACCGTACGGTCATGCGACGACTGGCCACCGAGTTGGTTCGGCACCTGTCCGCTGCCGAATCCTGACGTCGGTACATGCCGGTCCGACCCTCCGCCCGACACAACACACGAGGCCCAGGGCCTTCCGCCCGTGGTCGGGACCGGGCTGCCCGAGCCGGTGCCTCCGGCACCTCCACGGCGGCGACCGCCCAGCTGCCGCCCTACCGTTCACGCCAGGTGTAGGGGGCGACGGCGGCAGCGTCGACGTCGGTGTCGGGCCAGCGGCGGCGCAGCAGGTCGGCCGTGGACCGGCACCAGGCCGTCAGGTGGGGGAGTACCCGGTGTGTCTCGGCGGTGCGGGCTCCGGATTCCAGCAGGGCCACCATCTGGATGCGGGAGCTGTTGCCCGGGCTGCGTGTGTCCAGCGTCTTGAGCCGGCCGGTGCGCGTCATCACCCACACCATGGAAGCCGCAGCCAGGCCGAATCCGAACCGGTGGTCGTCCTCGGCCTCGGGGACCGTCCGGGCGAGGGCTCGGCGGAACGCCTCGACCTGAGCCGGCCCCGATACTCCCAACCAGTCCGGACCGGGGACCGTGAAACCGGTCGCGGCAGTGAGGGCATGGCGGAAGCCCGCCCCTTCGAAGTCGATCAGCTTGCCGCCGCCCGGCCCGGTCAGGAAGTTGTGTGCCTCGGAGTCGCCGTTGGTCAGGGCCAGGAATGGGCCGGGCTCTGCCAGTTCGGCCACGGCCGCCTCCAGATCGCGCTCCGCAGCGGCGGGCAGCGGGACGCCGAATGCGGCGGCCTGGACGAGCCCGATACGCCAGAGGCCGGTGTGAGCGTGTTCCCAGTCGCCCAACCGGTCAGTGCCGGTGCCCAGCGCCGTGCGGCGGGCATTGAACAGCGCGCCACGGCCGGCGGATGCGGCGGCCAGCTCGCCCAGCGAGGACGCGAAGGCGGTCAGCTCGGCGTCCAGAGCCGGGGTGTGACCGTCCCGGTGCAGCAGTTCGGCCAGTTCACTGCGCGGGTGCAGGTCCTCCAGCACGAGCAGCCGGGAGTCCGGTGAAGCGGCGTGCAGGCCTGGTGCGAGATCGAGGCGGAGGTCGTCGGCGATGAGGGCGAGCGCGGCGTGCTCGCACCGCGCCAGCTCCTCGGCGGAGCGGAGGCCGTACCCCTCGGGGCGGAGACACTTCACAACGACCGTCCCGGGGAGTCCGGTCGCCTCCGCCAGGTGGGCGCGCAGCACCCAGGGATGGTGCAGCGGTTCGATGCGCTCGACGGTGGTCGGGACGCCGACGGAGGCCGTGAGCAGTGCCTCGATTTCGGCGGATGGGGGATCGGCGACATCCAGAGGTGGGGGCATCGGGAGATCCTCGCACGGCGGGACATCGCCGGAACCACTCGAACCGGAGACGGCACCGTACCTGTCGCACTCGACACGGCGGATGGGAAAGAGGCCGTCGCCCGCCGCGTCCCGCCGGCGTTCCCACGACAGGCTGCCTGTCGCAGGGACAGTCGTCCCGCCAGGGCCTGACGGGTCAGCTCCGGACCACAGATCGCGACGGTCTCTCCGACCCGGTCCAGGAGACAACGGACCGGTGGGCGCGGAGCAGGTCCACCAGGTGCTGCGCAGCCGAAAAGAAGCTGCGTCGCCCCCTCTGCTCGCGCACACTGGATCGCCCGGGCGCCTTCGCAGGTGGTGGCGCGCGGTCGTTCGTTCCGTCACACCTTCCGCCATTTGTGCCGTCCCGCCCCGAGGAGCCGAGCCTTGCAGGCTGCCGTGTCCGTCACCCCCGCCCGAATCCCCGAGCTGCTGCTCGGACTCGCCACGGTGCGGCCGGTGTTCATCTGGGGAGCACCCGGCATCGGCAAGTCGTCGCTGGTGCGCGCCTTCGCGGACTCGCTCGGACTCGAATGCGTCAGCCTGATCGGTACGCAGCTCGCCCCCGAGGACCTGATCGGCGTCCCGCAGATCCGCGACGGGCGGTCGGTGTTCTGCCCGCCCGAGTCCATCGCCCGCGACGAGCCGTACTGCCTCTTCCTCGACGAACTCAACGCGGCGACCCCAGACGTACAGAAGGCCTTCTACTCGCTGATCCTGGACCGCAGAATCGGCGGATACGAACTGCCCGCGGGCTCCCTGGTGATCGGCGCCGGAAACCGGGCCACCGACAACGCCCTGGCCAGACCCATGGCCTCGGCCCTGGTGAACCGACTCACTCACATCCACCTGGAGGCCTCGGCCACCGACTGGCTGACGTGGGCCGTCGGCAACGGCATCCACCCGTGGATCACCGACTACCTGACCGACCGGCCCGACCACCTGTGGTCCAAGCCGCCCCGCACCGAGGAGCCGTTCTCCACACCGCGTTCGTGGCACATGCTGTCCGACGCCCTGCACTCCTTCGGCGCTGCTCTCGACGAAGACACCTTGAAGATCGTCGCGCATGGCACGCTCACGCCCGCGCATGCCGTTTCCTTCTGCGGCTACGCCAAGATCGTCCGGAACGAGTACGGCATCGAGGCCATTATCAAGGGCGACGCCTCCTGGCCGCGCCGGCTGGAGGACCGGGACCTGCTCTATTATCTGGCCGACTCCTTCCGCGGGCGCCTGGTCAAGGAGTTGCCCGCCTCCAAGGAACACGTCGGCGCCGCGGGGCGGCGGACCGCGTACCGCGCCAAGTCCCTGCTCGTGCAACTTGCCGAGATCTCGGTGGAAGTCGCCCAGACGGTCATCGCGGACGACGCGGACGGTCAGCCCGTGCTGCCCGCCTGGTTCCTGGTGGAGGCGGCGCGCGACATGCCGCGCCTGGTCGAGGCACGGCGATGAGCCACCCCCGCGGCCGTCGTGCGGCGGCCAGACCGGACCACGCGGCCGAGTCGTTCGAGGCCGGACTCGTCCTGCTGCGGGCCAATCCGGCGCTGGCGGTCGTCGGCGCCACCTTCTGCCGGGACAAGGGCTGCACGCTGGCCCCCGACCATGGTTTCGCACGCGTCGACTCCGCCGGCACCGTCCACGCGCACCCCACCCGCCGCGCCGAACCTGCCGAATGGGCCTGGGCGCTGGCACACTGCGTCATCCACCTCGGCTTCGGGCACGTACCGGCCGCCCGGGGCGAGCGAACGCAGACCGACCCGTACGACCAAGCCGCGCGCTGCGCCGTGGTCAACCGCTTCCTGCTGACCTTCCCGGTGGGCCGCGCACCGGACGAGCTGCCCGTCTCCTACCCCGGCGGGGACGAGGAAGAGCTCGCTGCCCGCTGGCGGCGGGACGGGATCCCGCCCGACTACCGCCACTGCGGAACGGCGGACGGCTCGGGCGACCAACTCCTGCTGCCCTGGCGCGGTTTCGATGTCCCGCCCGACTGGCAACTGGCCTTCGCCCAAGCCCTGACCCGCACCATGTCACGGGCCATGGACGTGGCCGGCGGCCTGCGCGAGTCGATCGGCGGTGACGCGACCCGGCGTCCGCCGTGGGAGCACGCGCTCAACTGGTTCGTCTCCTCGTACCCGCTGCTCGGAGGCATCGCGGCCGGTATGACCCTGGTCGCCGACGCCGAACTCGCCCGCGCCCACAACATTTCCGTCGCCGCCGTCGACGCGTCGGCGGGCGAGATCTACCTGAACCCGCACCGCCGTTTCACCGACGAGGAGTGGCGCTTCGTACTCGCCCACGAGATGCTGCACGCCGCACTGCGGCACGCCGACCGCTGCGGCGCCCGCGACCCGTACCTCTTCAACATCGCCGCCGACTACGTCATCAACCAATGGCTGCGCGAGATGCAGATCGGCGACATGCCGGAAGGGCTGCTGTACGATCCGGAGCTCGCCGGCCTGTCCGCCGAGGAGATCTACGCCCGCATCGCGGGCGATCTGCGCCGGATCCGGCGACTGGCCACCTTGCGCGGCAAGGGCGCGGGGGACATCCTCGGCGAACCGCTCCGCCCGCCGGGGGACTACGTCGACCTCGACACGTTCTACCGGCGCGGCCTCACCCAGGGCTTCGACCTGCACCGACAGAGCGAGCGGTCCGTGCTGCCCGCCGGCCTGGTGGAGGAGATCCGTGCCCTGACCCAGCCGCCGCTGCCCTGGGACGCACAACTCGCCCGCTGGTTCGACGAGTTCGTGCCGAGTCCGGAGCCCATCCGCAGCTTCGCCCGCCCCGCCCGCCGCCAGGCGTCCACCCCGGACATCCCCCGGGCAGGCCGGTACTTCCCGCCCGAGGAAGTGCAGCGCTGCACCTTCGGCGTCGTCCTCGACACCTCCGCATCGATGAACCGAACCCTGCTCGGCAAGGGGCTCGGCGCCATCGCCTCGTACGCGGTGGCGCGCGACGTTCCGGCCGCCCGGGTCGTGTTCTGCGACGCGGCGCCCCACGACGCGGGCTACCTGCCGGTCACCGAGATCGCGCAGCGCCTGCGGGTCCGCGGCCGGGGCGGCACGCTGCTGCAGCCTGGCATCGATCTGCTGCACCGGGCGGACGACTTCCCACCGGGGGCCCCGATCCTGGTCATCACCGACGGCGAGTGCGACGTGCTGCGGATCAGGACGGAGCACGCCTACCTGCTGCCCCGCGGCGGACGGCTGCCTTTCACGGCCCGGGGGCCGCTGTTCCACGTGAGCTGAAGCGGGACGCGGCCGGACGCGGAAAACGCACCACAGCTCGCTTCCGGGCACGCACGTCGGCTTGCCGAGCGCAACGCGCACCGTTGCCCGGAGCGGCAACCCGAGGCCCAACCCGTACATGCCCCGGAGCGGGTGAGGGTGTCGACCACCTGAGTGTCGGCCGTGAACGAGTGCTTGGTGTCGCCGGCGCCCGACCCGCACCGGCTCCTGACCGACCAGTGCTTCCAACGGATGGAACTGCGAGCCGCCACCGAGAACGCCGCGTCCCAGGCAGTCGCCCGCAAGGCCGGCTTCCACCGCGAAGGCACCCTGCGAAACGCCGGCTTCGTGCACGGAACTCAAGTCGACCTGGTTCTCTTCTCTCTTGCCCGGCGACCTCCGGCCGTCGAACGATCCCGGGAAGCACCGCTGAGTTTCGTGAACACTCCGGTTGCCACGTGCACCGTTCTGCTGCCCGAACTCGCTGCCAAACGCTGCCCCTTGGAAGGGCTCCGGCACGCATTCCGTGACGGATTCACCCTACGTATTCGCGTTCTCCAGCCTTGGTCGATCCCAGTCAGCGCAGAGCGTCCGCGAAGACAGCACGGTTGGCGGCTGTGTGTGCGTGTTCCCGCCAGGACCAGGCGATCCGGGCGAGGATCTGCCCGCGGTCGGCCACGCGCGGGTCTGGAGCGTCGAGATGTTGGTGCCACCAGCAGGCGTTGCGGTGCTGGCGGTCGAGGATGGCGTCGACGAGGTTTCCGCGCTCCGAGGTGTCGAGCCTGTAGGAGTCGGCGAGAATCCTTGCCTGGTGTGCTTGTGCGTGGGGGGACGGGGCTTGCGGCTTGGAGGAGATGCACCAGGTCCAGGCCATGTACCCGAGGTCTTCCAGAGGGTTGCCGGGTGCTGCTGTATCGAAGTCGATGAAGGCTACCGGGCGACCCCGGCGGAACACGACGTTGTTCGGGCCTGGATCGTGATGGCAGACGACCGGAGAGGTACCGGCAAGGCGGCAGCTGCGAGTGGCTTCGTGCAGCGAGCGCAGAAGTGCGCCGGCAGCCGCAACCTGATCGTCTTTCCAGAGCTGGAATCTGGCCGGCACTCGACCAGGCAGGTAGGTGAATGTGTCGCGGCCTGCGCTGTCGAGTCCGAGATGGCGTGGTGCACCGTCAAAGTTGCGTTGTTGTAGGTGGTTCAGCAGTTCGGCGACAAAGGATGACCTGGCAGTGACCGGCCTGCGGACGGTGTCGCCGACACGGACGACCCCCGGAGTGATGCGTCCTCCGGGCAGTGGAACCTCGCCCTTGTCTGTGTGCATGGCACCAGTTTCTCGCCGTCTGGCCGTTCCGGGTGACATCCGTTTTGTGCGTCGAAGCTCGTTCACGGAGCGAGCGGGTCTTCCTTGCGGACGGCATCGAGCCATTCGGGAAGCCGTTTGCCCTGGCGTCGCCTTCACCCTGATCGCTCTGGCCTTCGCCCCCGGAGTGAGCCGTTCGACCTGGGCGGGCCACCTGCTCCTCACCGGTGTCCTGGCCTGGCCGGTCACCATCGGCCTCGCGATCGGGTTCTGGATCTACGTCGGCTGCAACCCCGAACTCGTTCAGGAGGACAGCAGCGGTGGGGAACACGATGCGCCGAGCCCGTGCAGATTCGCCGGCGCTGCTTGGCGCCAAGGGTGGTCCGAGGGCTGCACCCGGTGCGGGCGGCCCGGCTTGTGGTGGCGCTCGTGGAGCGGGAGACGCCCCCGCCGGGTGCTCCTCGACCAGCGGGCAGACAGGCCGTTGCGAGGGTCATGCCGGATCGCTGTGTACTGCTCGGCCTTCGACCGCGTCCTGCGGAGTCCCCGACACAGTGAACCAACCCGGCCCGACCTCGGTCAGTACGTCATCCAGCGCCTCGACCGCTGAACGCAGGTCCTTCGGCGTGGGGTCGACAGGAGTCGGCCGGCTCCGGCCGAAGAGGCGAAGGCGCCAGAAGTCGAAGATCTCCGTCCCATCCGCGGTGAAGTCCACATCGATGTCGATCCCGTCCGGGCCCGCCGGCCGACAACCCGCCCCGTGCACCGCATACGAGTAGCCCCCCACCTCGCCGCGGCGGCTGATCTCGCCCGAGCGAGCAAGCGCGAGCAGGTCCGCCAGCCGGTGCAATGAGGGCACGGACATCCGAACCGCAGCGCGGGCAGTGCCGAGTGCGTCGACGAAGGCGAGCACCAGGTCCCGGGTCGCCGACACCTGGTCTTCTGGCCGATGCTCGTTCTCGGACTCCCGCAACATGTCCTCCGGGCCACTGCCAGATGATCCGGGTCGGGATTCTTCCACGCGGTCGGCCCACCGTGCCGGAGAGATCAGCGGCGCGCAGTACGCTCACCCGGACCTGGACACTTCCCTTTGGCCGGTCGCCGGCCATACGCTCGCTGCTGTGGCCGGAGACTTACGACCAGGTGCCAGCGCCGATACCCAGGGGAGACCGTGGACGTACCGACGTTGATCCTGCTGGGGGGCGACGGGTGGATTACTGCGCGGCGCGCTGGACCTGTACAACCGATTTGATTCCTGGCAGAACGACCGGCGCGCATACAGGCAGTTGACTGCCGCGGCAGCGGAGCGGGGGCAAGCTCCGCAGTTCCAGGCGTACTTCGACCCCGTCGTCGACCCCGTCGCGGCCGTCGTACACAGCCTGATGGGTGCCGGGGCCGCGGTGCTGTTCGGGACAACGGGACAGATCAGCGGTGGGTACGCCGCCCTCGTCGTCGGCATATCGGCGCCCATGCTGCTCACCCAACTCGGCCGCATCGAGACGGTGAACCAGCTGGTGACGGGCGAACGGCAGCCCGCCGACGCCGCAGGTGCCGGTACCCCCTCCACTGAGCCTGCCGGCGCCGATGCAGTCGGCTCCGACGCCACGCAAGCCCCGAGTGCCGTGACCGCGGCCTCGCCGTCCGTACGGCCACCCCGACGGCCGCAACGGCCCGCGCCCTCCGCGGAAGCGGTCGGGCCCTCCGCTCAGGCAGGCGGGCCCCCGTCAACCATGCGACCGGCGGCCTCGCCGAGGCGACCAGCCGCAGTCGCGGATGCGCGTACCCAAGAGCCCGCATCCGACGAACTCTCCGCGGACCGGGGGCAACTCCCGGACACCACGCGTGCCCGAGACACCACGCGTGCCCGAGACACCCGCTTCTCCTCCGACTCGACCGAAGGCTCGGGTCCTGGGCTCGACGGCCAGGGCGCGCCATCATGGCGGCAGGGGCCCCCGATCGGGGAGGAGGGACTTTGAACAGTGCCCGGAACCTGCTGAACGAGGACCGGCCCGAGTACGAGCGACTTCTCGACGAGGCGCTGCGTCACGCCCATGAACGACCGGACCTGGCGGCGGTCGGCGAGCGGCTCAATGCCGAGCAGTTGCGCTCCATGGCGCTGAATGCCACCGCTCTCATCACCGCGGCTGCGGCCGCCGAGTACGAGCACTACGTGCGGGCCCGTGAACTGCGTGGCCCGGTGCACACGTATCCGTCCACCGGCTCCGTGCCTGCCCGCGCCGTGTCCGCCGTGCCTGGATCCGGACCCGGCTCGACGGCTACCGGTCACCGTGGCCCGGCAACGCTGAAGCGCCGGTTCGATGCCGCTGTCCTGGGTGCCGCACGATGGGGCGGCCGACCGGTCGGCGATGGTGTCGTTCCGCATCGGTGGACCGGGATGTCCTTCGGCCGTCGTCTGCTGGCAGCGCTGCTCGGCCTACGGGTACGCCCGGAAGCTCCAGCGGCGGCCAGGGCGCGAGCCCGTGCACGTGCACGGCCGGTCAGACGTGACACGGCGGCACCGCAGCCGGCCGAGGCGGCCTCCGGACCCGGCGTGCTTGTCGTCATCGCCGTTCTGGCGCCATTGATGGCAGGCAGCGGCGCGGCGCTCCTTCTGCTGGTGGGCCACATCCTGAAGCTGCTCGATCCACCGCCGCCGTTCGCGGATTCCATGATCATTACGGGCTGGGCCTTCGCGGCGTTCACCGCGGTCGCCATTGTCTTCTGCGTTGTCGGTCTTCTCACCACGGCACTGCGAAACGGCTCGACATCGCCGGTGGCCGACGAGCGCGGCGAAGAACTGCCGGAGGACGTGGCACGCGCCAGGGAGGCATGGCGGCATGCGTTGCTGGAACGCGGCATCCTGCCCTTTCTGCGGGACGCCCTCGCCGACCCCGGAGCCCTACCCCCGGAACGCACTGGGCACCGCCCGGCCGGCCGCATCCAGACACTCGGCTACAGCAGGCCGGGCTTCTCCAGCCCGGAAGACGGCCCAGCCGCCACGTCCCGCCGGACGTTCACCGGCCCCGACTTCACCACTCCGGAGTTCGGGGGCCCGGAACACCGGCCGGAGTGACACGTCGAAGTCGGGCCGTCCGGTCGGGGTGGTGGACGAGAATACCGTCCCGGCGGCTCTGCGGTTCTGCGACTGGGGGGTTCTGCGGTTCTGTGGGGCAGGAAGGTGAACGCCGGACGGGACAGGGGCTGCCAGGTCCCGCCCACCGAGCGGCCGCCGAGATCGCGATGCGGTGCGTCCATGAACTGGTGAGGGAGAGACAAGCCCCATGAACGAGAGTCCGGCATCCCCGGCGACCGAAGACGTCGTCGAGTTGCGGCCGCACACCGAGGCGAGCCTCGAACCGCTGCTGCGCTGGAAGAACGACGTCGAGATCCAGCGGCTCAGCGACGACGAGACACTCGTCTTCACTCGTGAGCAGGTCGCCGTGACGCTTGAGCGGTGGATGCGCCCGAGCGAGGAAACCGTCCATCTCGCGATCGGCCTCGTCGGCCGTGCGGAGCCCATCGGGTTCCTTCACCTTGCGCTCATCGAGCGAGCCCACCGTCGGTGCCGGCTGGGCATCGTCATCGGTGAGAAGGAACTGTGGGGGCTCGGCTACGGGCATCAGGCGGTGGCACGCGCGGTCGAGCACGCCTTCGATGTGCTCCACCTGGACCGGATCACGGCAGAGGTCTTCGCCGACAACCCGCGCTCGGTGCGACTGCTGGAGGGCGTGGGCTTCGTGCGTGAGGGGGTCATGCGCGAAAGCATCCACCGGGCCGGGCAGCGCGTCGACGAGTTGGTCTTCGGGCTGCTGCGACACGAGTGGCCGCGGGTGCGGACGGGGGCCTGAGTGCCTTCGCGGTGCACCCCGGCAGCATCCTCACGCCGTTGCAGCGTCACATTCCTCGTCAGGAATGGCTCGCGCAAGGCTGGATGACCCCGGACGGCGAGCCGGCCGACGGATTCAAAACCCCGGAGCAGGGTGCGGCGACAGCCGTATGGGCGGCAACGTCTCCTCTGCTCGAAGGCCACGGAGGTGCCTACTGCCAGGACTGCGACATCGCGGAACCGGCTGCCACCGACGACATGCTCATCGGCGGAGTCAAGCCATGGGCCATCGACCCCGACGCGGCATCCCGGCTCTGGGATCTCTCCATCGGGCTCACCGGGCTGAACGCGTTCCGGTGACCTGTCGGCCCTGAACGAAACGCTGCGAGAACCCGCCGCCCGACAGCGCCCGAGCCGGTTCCCTGCCGTCGCAGCTCCCCGGCCGGGTGCCGTCCCGACGCTGCGCAGCACCGGGGCTTCGTCCGCTTCCTCGGTCGGCGGATCGAGGAAGGGGACGACTCGGCCGGCGACGACTTGGCCGACGGCGGCGCGGCACTCAGCGGGCACGGGGGTGTGACCGGCGGTGGATGTGGCGCCTGCCCCTCCTGCGAGGATTTCAGCCCGTGACGCCCGACTTCTTCGGCCGACGACGGGGGAGGGCCGGGCAGGAGGAATGTGTTCGTGTCGTCAGCTGTCCGCCACCGCCGAATCTCGGACTGAAGCAGCGCATGGACACGTACGACCTGATCCCGGCTCCGTACGGGCCGGCAGGAGGCGCTGACCAGCCAGCACGCAGACCGGCACTTCGGCCGTCCCGGAGCCCGCGGGACCGCCGCCAGGACGGGCCCGGTCGAGAAGTGGCTCAGAGGCGTTGTACCCAGCCGCGTCGGGCTGGGCTAGCGTCGCCCCCCACACACCGATGGGGAGGTTTCGTGCGCGCTCTCGTCTATCTCGGTCCAGGCTCCGCCGAACTGCAGGACCGGCCCGCCGGTCGGCTCGTGAACGATGACGATGTCGTGGTGGAGGTCGTCGGTACGGGGGTCTGCGGAACGGACCGCAAGATCCTGCTCGGTCGGTTCCCGGCCCGGCCGGGCGTGGTGCTCGGGCACGAGGCGGTGGGCGTGGTGCGGGAGACCGGCCCCCAGGTGCGTTCGGTCGCGGTGGGGGACCGGGTGGTGGTCAACCCCACGCTGTACTGCGGCTGGTGCGTCCCGTGCCGCCGGGGAGCGACCAACTTCTGCCGCCACAAGGCCGGAACCGAGGTCGGCGTGGACCGCGACGGCACGTACGCGGAAACCGTGACCCTGCCGGAACGATTCGTCGAACGTGTTCCCGCCGGGCTGCCCTTCCGCAGCGCGGTCCTGATCGAACCGCTCGCCTGCGTACTGAGCAACGTGGGGGCCGCTTCCCTCACCTTCGACGACACCGTGGTGGTGCTCGGCGCGGGCCCGATCGGGATGCTGACCGCACTGGTCGCCGCCCGCCGGGCGCGCCGGGTCACCGTCGCCGAGCCGGACGGGTACCGACTTGAGCTGGCCCGCGAACAGTTCGCCCATGTGGTGGACGTGGCCGGGACGGATCCGGCCGAAGCCGTGGTGAAGGCCGCGGGCGGCGAGCGTCCCTCCGTCGTCTTCGACACCACGGGCACCGGCCTGGACGCGGCGCTGCGGTTGATCGACGACGGTGGCCGGGTGGTGGTGATGGGCTTCGACGACTCCTACACCGTGCCGCTGCGCCCGCTCCAGCTCACCAACCGGGGCATCCGACTGATCGGTGCCGGGGACTACCGGGCCGACATCTTTCCGGTCGCCGTGGACCTGGCCGTCGAACTCGGCGGCCCCGAACGGCCCGGCACCGGCACCGGACCGGTCCTGGAGCGGCTGGTGACACACGAGTTCCCGCTCGAACGCTACGGTGATGCGTTCACCGCCCTCGGCGGGCTCACCCGGGACGGCGGCGGCACCGGACGGCCGGCGGGTTACGACGCGCTCAAGGTCGTCATCCGCTCGCACTCCGGCCCGGTCGGCGCCGACGGCTGGCCGGTGGACGCGTGAGCGCTCAGCGGCTCGGGTCGATCGAGTCCGGCGGGACCAAGTTCGTCTGCCTGGTCGGCTCGGCCCCCGACCGGATCGAGGCCGAGACCCGCTTCCCGACCGGCGAACCGGGCCCCACCCTGGCCCGCGCCATCGCCTTTTTCCAGGAGACGGCCGCCGCGACCGGTCCGCTGGACGCGATCGGCATCGCCTCCTTCGGGCCCCTCGAACTGCGCCCGGGCCACGCGAAGTTCGGCCACCTCGCCGCCACCCCCAAACCCGGCTGGACCGGTGTGGACGTGGCCGGTCCGGTGGCCGCCGCGCTCGGTGTGCCGGTGGGCATCGACACCGACGTCAACGGCGCGGCCCTCGGCGAGGGCCGCTGGGGCGCGGCGCGCGGCCTGGACACCTACGTCTACCTCACCGTCGGCACCGGTATCGGCGGCGGCGCGGTGATCGGCGGCAAGGTGGTCAGCGGCCTGATCCACACGGAGATGGGCCACCTCGCCGTACCCCGGATCGCGGGTGACGCCTTCCGCGGCTCCTGCCCCTTCCACGAGGACTGCTGGGAGGGCCTTGCGGGCGGCGAGGCGATGAGCATCCGCTGGGGGAGCCCGGCCGAAGAACTGACCGGCGACACACTGCACGAGGCGCTGCGGCTGGAGGCGGCCTACCTGGCCGCAGGGCTGCGCAACATCGTCTACACGGTCGCACCTCAGCGGATCGTGATCGGCGGTGGCATCACCGAACTCCCCGGGCTGTTCCCGCTGCTCCGCGCCGAACTGACCGCGACACTGGCCGGTTACCCCGGGCTCCCCGAGCACGCGGCCGAGGACTTCGTGGTCCCGGCGAGGCTCGGCCGGCTCGCCGGACCGGCGGGTGGACTGGTCCTGGCGGCCCGAGCCGCCGCCGCAGCACGGCCGCAGACCGGAACTGAGCCGTCGGAGGGACCGGATGCATGAGGACGGCCCCTGGCCGGGCAGGCTGGCCGGTGTGACGAGCCCCGACCGGGCCGGCCTCCTCGACCCGGCCACCCACACCTGGCTGACCCGGCACGCCCTGCCCGGGGCCCGGCTGCACGAGGTGGACCCGCTGCCCGGCGGGTTCACCAATGACATGGCCCTGCTCACGGCCCAGCACGCCGACGCGCCGGGTCCGGAGCGGTACGTACTGCGCCGCTACCGGCCGAGCGGCAGCCGGGTCCCGCGCAACACCTGTGCGGTGGAGGTCGCCGTCCTCGGCCGGGCGGCGGCCCGCTCCGTCCCGGTGACCGCGGTGGTCGCCTCCGATCCGCACGGCCGTGCCACCGGCCGCCCCACCCTGCTCTACCGGTTCGTGGACGGGATCCCGCTCAGCCAGGTGCTCGCGGACGGCCCGGTGAGCGGTGAAGCGCGGAGCCTGGGGCAGGCCGTCGGCGCGGTGCTGGCGCGGATCGGGCGGGTCAGACTGCCCCGCCCGGGCGCCTTCGGTGACGCGTCGCTGGCCCCGGCCCCGGAGGATGCGGTGCCGCTGGGAGACCTGCCGGGCTTCGTCGACCGTTGTCTGGCCACCGCGGCCGGGGACGGTCCGCTGAGCGGCACGGACGCGGGCGTGCTGCGGGCACTGGCCCGCCGGGGGCCCGGGGCACTGGCCGCCGTTTCCGGTGAACGAAGCCTGGTGCACTGTGACTTCAACCCGAAGAACGTCCTGGTCGAACGGCGGGCCGGGCAGTGGACGGTGGCCGCCGTGCTCGACTGGGAACTCGCCTTCAGCGGCTCCCCGCTCTTCGACGTCGGGAACATGCTGCGGTTCGCCCACGAGTACCCGCCCGCCTTCACCACGGGCTTCCTCCAGGGATTCCGGGGCGGGAACGGCCGGCTGCCCGGGCACTGGCGACAACTCAGCCGGACACTGGACCTCTTCGCCCTCGCGGACATCCTGACCGCACCGCCCGACCCGGCCTACTTCACCCGCGTGCGCACCGCCCTGCACACAACCGCTGCCGACCGGCCGGCACATGCCGGCACTGACGGAAGCCGGTAGCAGGCCGGGACCGGTCGCGGCCGGACCAGCGCGCGCCGCAACCGTACGTCCTGCATCCCGTCTTCTCCGCCTGTCCCGCCTCTCCCACCTTTCCCATGCGGCTCGTGCGCCGCTCCATTCCCGAAAGCCAACTGCTGTCCGTGCCGATGGCGAAAGCCTTGGCGATAAGAGTCCTATAAATGGCGGAGAGGTGACACGCGGCCTTCTTCTCAACGTCGGAAACGTCGGTTAGTCTGCCTGGATCGAACCCGGAATACCCTTGATCAAGGGAGAATTCTGCAATGGCGAGCGGAAGTCCGAAAGATGCCGTGAAGACGCTCACGCCGACCGTTCGCTGCAACGGGACGCCGCCCACGCCCGCCCTGCGTGAAGGGCCGTACTACAAGCCCGACACCCCCTTGAGGGCCAGCTTCCGGGGTGATGTCGACGGGGGTACCCCACTGCTGTTGCACGGTGCCGTGCGCACCCTTGACGGCAGTCCGATCGGCGGTACCCTGCTCGACTTCTGGCAGGTCGGGGACGCCGGAGTCTATGACGGCGACGGCTTCGGACTGCGTGGCCACCAGTTCGCGGACGCCGAGGGGCGGTGGCGGCTGGAGACGGTGCTGCCCGCCGTGTACCCGGGACGGACGCGGCACGTTCATGTGAAGGTGCAGCCGCCCGGCGGGGCCGTATTGACCACGATGCTCTACTTTCCCGGCGAACGCCGAAACCATCTGGACAAGTATTTTCGGCCAGAATGCCTGATGGATGTACGCGAGACATCCGAAGGCTGGGATGCCGCTTTCACCTTCGTTCTGGACGTATGAATTCTGGTCCCCGAATTCCGGAGGGAACCCTTTATTTCACCGCCCGGAGATATCGGTGTCCGTCGTCCGTGATTCCGCGGGACGGAAGTCGACAGGAGACACATGGCCGACCTCATGCGCGCCCGGCACGACACGCAGACAGATGCCCGGAGCGGTGCCCGGAGCGACGTCCGCGGTGAAGCCCTGAGCTACGCACAGAACCACCTGTACTACCCGGTCAGCGCATTCGAGATGGATCACGGCGAGGGCATCCACCTGTACGACAGCGAGGGCAACGAGTACCTCGACTGCGCGTCCGGCACCTTCAACCTGAGCCTCGGATACGGCCACCCCGAAGTGGTCAAGGCCATGCGCGACCAAACCGAGCGGCTGGTGCACACCACCTCGACCTTCCAGACCGCACCCGTCAACGAACTGGTCCGGCGTCTGGTCGAGGTCACCCCGCCGAACCTGACCAAGGTGCACCTCAAGGTGTCGGGCGGTTCCACCGCCAATGAGGGCGCGGTCAAGATGGCGCAGTTCGCCACCGGACGCCGCGACGTCATCACCCTGTTCCGCAGTCATCACGGCCAGACCATGATGACGACCACCATGTCGGGCGAGTCCTTCCGCAAGGCACCGTTCCCGCACCTCATGCCCGGCGTGCTCCAGGTCCCGGACCCGTACTGCCTGCGCTGTTTCTACCGCCAGGCCGGCCCCGACAGCTGCGGCATGCTCTGCGTGGAACGCATCCACGACTTCCTGGACCATGCCAGCTCCGGCAGTGTCGCCTGCGTGGTCGTCGAGCCGGTCTCCGGCAGCGGCGGCAACATCGTGCCGCCCGACGGCTACCTGCCCGCGCTGCGCGCCCTGTGCGACGAACGGGGCATCGTCCTCGTCTTCGACGAGATCCAGACCGGTATCGGCCGGGTCGGCCGGATGTTCGCCGCCGAGCACTACGGGGTCCGGCCCGACATCCTGACCACCGCCAAGGGCCTCGGCGGCTCCGGCGCCCAGGTCGCGGCGATCGTCGCCGACGAGCGGATGTCCGGGCTCAGCAGCGACCACCACTCCTTCACCTACGGCGGCAATGTCCTCGCCGCTGCCGCCGCGGCGGTGACCCTCGACGTGATCGGGCGCCCCGGTTTCCTGGAGAACGTACGGGAGGTGGGCGCACACATCATGGACCGGCTCCGCGCGCTGGCCGCCCGGCACCCCGCCGTCGTGGACGTGCGCGGCCTCGGCCTGATGATCGGGATGGAGATCGGCGACGACGAGGGCCGCCCGCACAGCGAGCGGGCCCAGGCCCTGGCCCGCCGCGGCATGGAACACGGCCTGATCCTGCGTACCTCCAGGTACGGCCGAGGCAACGTGATCAAGATCCGGCCACCGCTCATCCTCACCCGCGCCGAGGCCGACCTGCTCTGCGACCGGCTCGACGCCCTCTTCGCGGCGGAGGCCGCCGCATGACCGGACCCGAGCACGACAGCCCTCCGGAGGCCGCAGCCGTGCGGAACTACGTGACCGGCCTCGCCGGCGCCGTCCGGGAGGCCGTACTGGCCGCTCAGCACTCGTCCGGCAGCCGCCTGGTGCGGGGCCATTCACCGGGCGGCGACGCGCAGTTCGGTCTCGACGAGGTCGCCGAGGCGGCCGTGTGGAAGTACGTCGTCGACCACGACCTGCCCGTGGCCGTCTACTCCGAGGACCGCGGCCTCCAGTACCACGGCGAGGACCCGGCACACCTGCTGGTCGTCGATCCCATCGACGGGACACGGCCCGCCGTCGCCGGCCTTGAGTCGGCGACCGTCTCGGTCGCCGTCGCCCGCATGGCACCGCGGCCCCGCATCGCCGACGTCGAGTACGCGCTGCTGATGGAACTGCGCACGGGCGCCCACCTCTACGGGGACCTGACGACGCCCGGCATCACCGCGCACGGGTACGACCGCGCCGTCCCGGCGCTGACCCGCACCACCGATCTCGCGCGGATGTTCTGGTCGCTGGAGTTCAACGGCCACCCGGCCCGGCTGATGACCGAGGCCTACGGTCATCTCATCGACCGTTCGGCCAACACCGGCGGTGTGTTCGTCTTCAACAGCGCCACCTGGTCCATCTCCCGGCTGCTCACCGGCCAGCTCGACGCCTACGTGGACATCGGCAACCGGCTGCTGCGCGACGACCCGGCGCTGCTGCCCGAGTTCGAACGCGCCGGCAACGGCCGGGTCCTGCACCTGTTCCCGTACGACATCGCGGCGGCCGTCTTCCTCGCCGAGCGGGCCGGGGCGGTCATCACCGACGGCTACGGACAGCCGCTCGGCGAAACCGTTCTGACCGACCTGAGCGTCACCAACCAGCGGTCCTGCGTGGCGGCGTCCACGCCCGAACTCCACCAGGCCCTGCTGTCGGCCGTGCGATGGAGGCAGTGATGACCGTGCCCTCCGTGAACACACCGCCCACCGGTCCGGACGGCCCCACCACCGGGGACGACACCGAGTTCCGCGCGCTGCTCGACCGGCTGTCGGACAAGGCAACCGCGGACTACTACAACCCGTTCACCACTTTCGACTGGCCTCCCGAGATCCCCGCCGACGGGCTCTGGATGTCCCCCGAACTGCTCTCCGTCCACGGCACCGGGCTGACGGACGAACTGAGTCCCGCCCAGCTCCGGGCCCTGGGCCGGTGGGAGAGCGTCAACTTCTACAGCCTCAACGTGCACGGCATCCGCGAACTGCTCATCGAAGTCACCCGGCGCGTCCACACGTCCGGCTTCGAGCTGCCCTCCGAGTTCTTCCACCACTTCATAGGTGAGGAGAACGACCACATGTGGTTCTTCGCCACCTTCTGCCTCAAGTACGCCGACAAGATCTATCCCGACAGAACGGTCAAGCTGCCCGAGGCACCCCGTGCCCAGGACATCGAGAACTTCCTGGTCTTCGCGCGGATCCTGATCTTCGAGCAGATCGTGGACCACTACAACGTCCACCTGGCCGCAGACCAGCGTCTGCACCCGACCGTCCGGCACATCAACCGGCTCCACCACCAGGACGAGTCACGCCACATCGCGTTCGGCTGCCGCCTGGTGCAACTGCTGTGGCAGCGGCTCCTCGACCGGGGCCTGAACGAGGCGGACCGGCTCGACCTGCGCGACTACCTGGGCCGCTACCTCACCACCAGCATGGAGTCCTTCTACAATCCGGCCGTCTACCGGGACGCCGGCCTCACGGACGGCTTCGCGCTGCGCCGACGGCTGCTCGCCCACCCCGCCCGGCAGGCCGCCCACGCCAAGGTCCTCCACAAGACCACCGACTTCCTGCACCGGATCGGGGTGTTCGATGCCCGTCACTGACCCCACGGTCCCGGGGAACACCGGGACCACCTGGTCGGTCCGGGACGGCCTGGCCACCTTCGACGAACCCGCCGTCCTGCTGAAGGCCGCACTCGACGAGGTGTTCACCCGCTGGGGTGCCGAGGCCGGAGCCCGGCAGCAGAGCTACCCGCCGCTGCTGCGCGCCGACGACCTGCGCACCCTCGACTACTTCCGGAACTTTCCGCACCTGGGCAGCCCCGTCACCCGGATCCGCGCCGACCGGCTGGACGCCCTCGCCGCGGACCGCTCCGGAGCCACCGCGCTGCCTGCGGCCGATCTGGCCGACGCCACCCATCTGCTGCCCTCCGCGGCCTGCTACGGCTGTTTCCTGCATCTCACCGGCACCAGCGCGGACGACCCGGTCCTGATCACCACCGTCGCGCAGTGCTTCCGCAGGGAGGACCACCACGAAGGGCTGCGCAGACTCTGGGGGTTCACCATGCGCGAGATCGTGTGCGTCGGCTCCGCCGAGGACGTACGCGCCCATCTCGACCGGTACCGGCAGCGGATCCTCGCCTTCGGCGCGGCTCTCGGTCTCACCCTGGACCGGCGGCCCGCCACCGACCCGTTCTTCCAGAAGGACGGGGCCCGCACCGTGATGCAGCTGCTCGCCCCGGTCAAAGACGAGTACCTGCACTCCGACGGGACCGCCGTCGCCTCCACCAACAACCACCGCAACTTCTTCGGCGAACGCCGCACCATCCGCCACGCGGGCAGCCCGGCCTTCACCGGCTGCGTCGCCTTCGGCCTGGAACGCTGGGTGCATGCCCTCGGCGACCGCTTCGACGGTGACCTGGCCGCCGCACACCGGGCGGTACGGCAGGCGGGGGAGCGCTCGTGACCCGGCTGGACGCCCTGCTCGGGCTCGAACTGCCACTGCTGCAGGCCGGCATGGGAGCCGTCGCCGGCCCCGCTCTGTGCGCAGCAGTGTCCCGGGCCGGAGCGGGCGGCACCCTCGCGCTGTACAAGGAACCGCCCGCGCGGGCCGCCCGGCTGGTCCGGGAGGTGGCGGCGGCCACCGACCGCCCGTTCGGGGTGAACGTGGTCCCCGAGGTCACCGGCCCGGCCCGCTGTCTGGACCAGTTGCGCGCCGTCCTGCCCGAACTGCCAGGGGGCGGCTTCGTCACCGCCTTCGGGCTCCTCGGCACCGAAGCGGTACGGGCCGTGCAGGCCTCCGGACACCCGCTGGTGGTCCAGACCGGCACCCTCGCGGACGCCGGGACCGCCCTCGGACAGGGCGCGGCCGCTCTGGTCCTCCAAGGCACCGAGGCCGGCGGTCATCTGCTGGGCCGGGATCCCGTGGACCGCCTGCTGGCCACGGTCCGGGCCCGCCATCCCCGGGCGGTGCTGGCCGTCGCGGGCGGGATCGCCACCGGAACGGACCTCGCCGACGCCGTGGCCCGAGGCGCGGACGGCGCCATGGCCGGAACCCTCTTCGTGCCGGCCGAAGAATCCACCGCGCACCCCGAGTTCAAGCGACGAGTGATCGAAGCGGCAGCCGAGGACACCCTCATCACCTCCCTCTTCGACATCGGCTGGCCACGCCGCCCGCACCGCGTCCTGCGCAACCCCCTCACCACCACCACGGACCGTGCCCCGGCCACCTTCATAGCCACCACGCGGGTGGACGGCCGGAACCACCCGGTTCCGCGCTACAGCGCGGCGGCGCCGGGCGACGCCACCACCGGCCGCATCGAGGAGATGGCCATGTACTGCGGCCGATCCTGCACCCGCGTCACCACTGCGCACCCGGCCGCCGCCGTCGTCGCCCGGATCCGCCGGGAGTACGAGGCCGGGCGGCAGATCGCGGAAGGCGCCCCGAACGCCACCACCGCAGCACACACCAACAGGTCCGAAGAGCCGCACCGGATCCAGGAGAGGTGACCATGGACGATGCGATCAAGCCGGTCGTCGACTGGCTGCGCGAACGCAACCCCACCGTCGAAGAGATCCCGGAGGACCTCGATCTGATCGAGAACCGGCTGATCGACTCGCTCGCCTTCATGGAGTTCATCCTGCTGCTGGAAGACGTGATCGGCCGGGAACTGCGCCTCGACCAGATCGACGTGAACCAGTTCCGCACCCTTCGCTCCCTCACGGACCACTTCCTGAAGAGGTGAACCACCCATGACGCAGGCCTCGCCGCTTCCCGGACCCGGCCGGGTCACCTCCCTGCACCTCGCCGCGCACACCGGCGAGCCCACCGTCCGCGTCGCACAGGCCCGGGCGGTGACCGGCCGCGGCCTCGCGGGGGACCGCAACTACTGGGCGGGTCAGGGGCCCCGGCCCCGGCGCCGGGGGACCGGACGGGCATCCGGAGTCTGCGACGTCACCCTCATCGAGACCGAGGCCCTCGACGCCCTGGCCCGCGAGTACGGCATCACCCTCACTCCCGCCGAATGCCGCCGCAACCTGGTCTGCCGCGACATCAGGCTGAACCCGCTGGTGGACCAGGAGTTCCAGGTCGGCACCGTGATCCTGCGCGGCCTCAGACTCAGCGAACCCTGCGCCCGCCTCGAACAGTTGGTTCGGCCCGGCCTGATCCGCGGCCTGCTGCACCGCGGTGGACTACGGGCCGAGGTGGTCCGCGGCGGCACGATCAGGGTGGACGACCCGGTCCACCCGCTGCTGCACGAAGCGCGGCCACGCCGGCCACCCGTCGCGGCAGACCGCACCTGAAGCCGGCACCGCCTCGCCGTCGCGCACCGGGACACCGCCCACGCCCACCGATCCGAGGCCCCGGCGCCCTGCCCGGCCACCGCCACCGCGCTGCTCGTCAACGCGCTGCTCGTCACCCCGGCGGACGCCGGCCGTCCCCGTCCCCCTCCAG